>NZ_JBQFPE010000009.1:0-194291 GCF_056534225.1 Ruegeria sp. E1
GAACCGGCATCTCCCAACCAGCAAAATCAACCAGCTTACCGCCGAGCTCAACGTGAAGATCATACAAAGGCGTGCGTTTGGCGTCAGTCATTTTCTCAACCTTTCATTCAGCGGGACTGGTCGCGGACGACCATGACGGTGCAATGCGCATTGCGCACGACGCGGGCCAGGTTCGGGCCAATCTCATAATTCGGGAAATCGCCTTTGGTCGACGCCATGACGATCAGATCAAAGCCGTCTTTGTAGGCGAGCTTCAGGATTTCGCGATAGACGCTGCCTTCTTCGACATGGATCGTCACGTCGGATGCGTTACCATGATCCAGAATGGCTTGAACCGCGCCCCTCACATGGTCTTTGGCACCAGCGCCGTAGTTGGCGGGCAGGTTTGGCAACTGAATGATCTCAGGAATGACGGCAACCACATGCAATTCGGCACTATAAAATTTCGCTTGTTCTTGTGCGAGCGGTAGGGCGTTCTTCCACGAGCGGTCGTCAGTGTGATCAATGGGCAGCAGGATTTTCGTGGCCATCACGTCTCTCCTCGAGATATGGAATTCTGTTTCAAAGGCGGGGGGCCAGGTGGCCCCCCGTTTGTCGTCAAAGGTTACTCGGCAGGCGTGCCGCCGGGCTCTTCGGACTTGCCACCCGAGGCGAAGAACTCTTTCGTCAGTTTGAAGACGATCGGGCTCAGCAGGGCCAAGGCGATCAGGTTCGGGACGGCCATCATGGCGTTCAACGTGTCCGCCAGCAGCCAGATGAAGCCCAGATCCGCAGTCGCGCCGAAGTAGATCGCGATGATCCACAGGATGCGATAGGGCATTAACGATTTTACACCCAGTAAGAATTCGACACATTTCTCGCCATAGAACGACCAACCCAGGATGGTTGTGAAGGCAAAGATCGACAGAGCGATTGCGATCAGGTGTCCGCCGCCCGGTAGCGAGGTTGCGAAGGCTAGAGAAGTCAACGCTGCACCAGATTCACCCGATGTCCACGCACCCGAAGCGATGATCGCCAGACCTGTGATCGAGCAGACGATGATGGTGTCGATGAACGTGCCTAGCATCGCGATCAGGCCCTGGTTGACCGGCCCTTTGGTCTCAGCCGCTGCGTGCGCGATCGGGGCAGAGCCCAGACCAGCTTCGTTCGAGAATACACCGCGAGCCACACCAAAGCGGATGGCGGCCCAGACGGCTGCGCCTGCGAAACCGCCCTCGGCGGCCGATGGAGTGAAGGCATAAGTCAAGACCAGCGACAGCGCGTTTCCGATTTCGGCGATGTTGATGATCAGAACCAGCAGGCCCGCGATGATGTAGGCGATGGCCATGAACGGAACCAGCTTACCGGCCACTGCACCGATGCGGGTGATGCCGCCCAGGATAACGGCTGCTGTAAGCACCATCAGAACCACACCGGTAACCGAGGTGTTCACACCGAAGTTCGATTCCAGAACCTGCGCCACGCCGTTGGCCTGCACTCCGTTGCCGATGCCGAAGGCCGCGATGCCGCCGAACAGGGCGAAGGCGACGCCCAGCCAGGCCCATTTCGCGCCCAGACCGTTCTTGATGTAGTACATCGGGCCGCCGACATAGTTACCCAGCTCATCTTTTTCGCGATATTTCACCGCGCAGACAGCTTCGGCATATTTGGTGGCCATGCCCACCAGGGCGGTCATCCACATCCAGAACAAGGCGCCTGGACCGCCCAGGAAGACAGCAGTGGCCACACCGGCGATGTTACCTGTACCTATAGTTGCCGACAGCGAAGTCATCAGCGCGTTGAAAGGGCTGATCTGCCCATCGCCCTGCCCTTCGCGGCCTGCAAACAGCAGTTTGAATCCGGTACCGACACGCAGGATCGGCATGAATTTCAGCCCCACCTGCAGGAAGAAGCCGACGCCAAGGATGAGAACCAGCATAAGCGGCCCCCACACAACGCCATTGATGGCCCCTACGATTGAATTTAACGCTTCCATGGTATTCCTCCCATTTGCGTTTGGGTTATGCCCTGTCGGCGATGGCCCGCTGGCGAGCCTGCTTGAGGGCGGTAAAGTCTTCGTCCGCGTGGAACGACGAACGGGTCAGCGGGGTCGCCGACACGTGCAAAAAGCCCTTGGATCGAGCGATCTGTTCCAGTTGGGCGAATTCTTCCGGTGTCCAGAACCGGTCGATTGGATGATGTTTTGGGGTCGGTTGCAGGTACTGGCCGACCGTCAGGAAATCGACATTTGCAGCGCGCAGATCATCCATCACCTGGCGCACGTCGCTGAGGCTTTCACCCAAGCCGACCATGAGGCCGGATTTGGTGAAAATCTCGGGATTAGCGCGTTTGGCGTCATCCAGCAGCCGCAGCGAAGTATAATAGCGCGCGCCGGGGCGGACTGTTGGATAAAGATGCGGTACGGTCTCCAGATTGTGGTTGAACACGTCCGGAGCAGCTTCGAATACGGCGTCCGCTGCAGTTCCCTTACCCAGAAAATCCGGGGTCAGAACCTCGACAGTGGAGTCGGGGTTCCGGTGCCGAACCGCGCGAATTGTCTGGGCAATGTGCTCGGCTCCGCCGTCGGCCAAATCGTCCCGATCAACGGATGTGATCACCACATGGCGCAAGCCCAGTTTCTTGACCGCTGCCGCAACGCGACCGGGTTCAAACACATCCAGCGCATCGGGACGACCTGTCGAGACGTTGCAAAAGGAACAACCCCGCGTGCAGACCTCACCCATGATCATCATGGTCGCGTGGCGCTTGGACCAGCATTCACCGATATTTGGGCAGGCCGCCTCTTCGCAGACCGTCGCCAGATCGTGGTCGCGCATCAGGCGACGAGTCTCGTAATACTCGGCGCTTTCGATCTTTTTGCGACGGATCCACTTCGGCTTTCGTGGGATCACGCTATCGGCCTTTTTGGCCTTTTCAGGGTGGCGGACGCGAAGCTGGACGGTCATCTGGCTGATCTCCATTATGCGTGGATTGCGCGGCCCATGGCATCGAGGCAGGCTTCTTTGACCGCCTCTCCCATGGCAGGGTGGGCGTGACAGGTTGCCGCGACCTCGGCGACGGTTGCACCTTGAGTCGTGGCCAGAACCAGCTCGGCGATCAGATCACCGCCATGTGCGCCGCAGATATGAGCACCCAGGATCTTGCCTTGCGGATCGGCCAACACCTTGACTGCGCCGTCAGTTTCCCCGGTCGAGCGCGCGCGCGAATTCGCCATGAACGCAAACTTGCCAACCGCGTACTCAGCGCCCGCGTCTTTCAGCGCTTCTTCGGTCGCCCCGACCGAGGCGACCTCGGGGTCGGTGTACACGACGCCCGGGACAGTGCTGTAGTCCACGTGAGCGTCCTGCCCGGCCAGCAACTCGACGCATGCCACACCATCTTCCTCGGCCTTATGTGCCAGCATCGGGCCGGGAACACAGTCGCCAATCGCATAGATGCCGGGTACTGAAGTGCGGAACGTATCGTCGACCGGAATGAAACCGCGCGGGTCAAGGGCTATCCCCAACTCTTCCAACCCCAACCCGCGCGTCACCGGGCGGCGTCCGACAGCGATCAGGACCTTGTCGGCCTCAATCACCTCTTCCTTGTCTTTGCCGACCCGATCCAGTGTGAGCGTCAGTCCAGTCTCGGTCTTTTCGATTGTTCTCAGTGCCCGGCCAAGCTGAAACTTGAGCCCGCGTTTGGCCAACGCCCTCTGCGCCAGTTTAGCGATCTCGCCATCGATTCCGGGCAGGACACGATCCAGATATTCAACAACGGTGACCTTGGCTCCCAACCGCGCCCAGACTTGACCGAGCTCCAATCCGATCACGCCTGCGCCGACCACAACCAAATGCTCTGGCACGGTCTCAAGTTTCAGCGCGCCGGTTGAGCTGAGAATGTCCTGTTCGTCGATCTCGATACCGCTTAGCGGTGTCGGCTCGGACCCGGTAGCAATCAGGATATTCTTCGCTTCATAAACATCGTCGCCGACCTGCACCTGCCCATCCGCAGGGATGCTCGCCCAACCTTCAATCAACTCGATGCCATTCTTTTTGAACAGAAATCCGATACCTTTGGTCAGATCGCCAACGATCTTATCCTTGCGTCCCATCATCGCGCCCAGATCAATGCTGGCCCCCTCAACCGCAATGCCGTGAGAGGAGAGATGTGCAAGCTCGGCATATTTGGCCGAGGAGGTCAGCAACGCTTTCGAAGGGATACACCCTACATTCAGACAGGTCCCGCCAAGCGTCCCGCGCCCTTCAACGCAGGCCACTTTCATACCCAGCTGGGCCGCGCGAATAGCCGCAACATAGCCGCCCGGACCACCGCCGATGACGATCAGGTCATAGATGTTCATGGATAGTCTCTCAGTAAATGGGATGTTCAGCGCACAGTGCGCGGACCTTGTCACGTGTCCGGGTTTCTACAGTGGCATCACCTTCGGGCGACTGGCTCAGCGCATCCAGTACATCGCCAATCAGATGGCCGATCTGGCGGAACTCATCTGGACCGAATCCGCGGCTACAACCGGCAGCGGTGCCCAGACGAATACCGCTGGTGACCGTCGGTTTCTCGGGATCGCCCGGCACACTGTTTTTGTTGCAGGTAAAGCCGGCCCGCTCCAGCGCCGCTTCCGCATCCTTGCCGGTAACGCCAAGCGGTCTCAGATCGACCAGCATCAGGTGGTTCTGGGTTCCCCCCGATACGATGTCGCATCCCCGCTCGATCATCACACTTGCAAGCGCTGCAGCGCTGTCCACGACGCGCTGCATATAGGTTTTGAATTCAGGTTTCAGCGCCTCGCCAAATGCAACAGCCTTACCTGCGATCACATGCATCAGCGGACCCCCTTGCAGGCCAGGAAACACCGCCGAGTTCATCTTTTTGGCCAACGCCTCGTCATCGGTCAGGATGATCCCGCCGCGTGGGCCGCGCAGTGTCTTGTGCGTCGTAGACGTCACCACATGCGCATGACCAACGGGTGACGGGTGCAAACCGGTTGCGACCAGACCGGCAATATGAGCCATGTCCGCCAGCAACCAGGCCCCAACATCATCCGCAATAGCGCGGAAGCGGGCAAAGTCGATCTGCTGCGAATATGCCGAAGCACCCGCGATGATCATCTTAGGCTTCTCCGCCCTGGCCAGCGCTTCAACCTGATCATAGTCGATCAATCCGGCTTCAGTCAGGCCATATTGAATCGGACGGAACCACTTGCCCGACTGAGCAGGCTTGGCACCATGGGTCAGGTGCCCACCCGCATCAAGCGACATACCAAGGATCGTGTCACCGGGGCTAAGCAACGCCAGCTTCACTGCCCCATTGGCTTGCGCGCCGGAATGAGGCTGCACATTGGCGAACGCACAGCCGAATAACTTTTTAAGGCGCTCGATCGCCTCAACCTCAACTTCATCCACATACTCGCACCCGCCATAATAGCGGCGACCCGGATAGCCTTCGGCATATTTGTTTGTCAGCACCGACCCCTGCGCATCAATCACTGCCTGCGAAACGATATTCTCGGATGCAATGAGTTCGATTTGTTCTGCCTGGCGTTTGCCTTCACGTGCAATCGACGCAGCGATGAACGGATCAGCCTTCGTGAGCGATGTAGTGAACATATTTTTCCTCTCGCTGTATATGTGGCGCACAGGGGATTTTGTTTCCTATAGTGGAATTCTTGCTGAAAAGGCAACACTATTCTCGAAAATGTGAAGTTGTGCATATCGGGGGAATTGCCTAACCTTCTGCAAAGAGTGGAGATTTTGATGTCAGATGAAGCCCCGAACGACGTTTCCGGACCGGCAGATCACGATGACGGGGCGGCTTTGGGCCGGTCGATCCGGGATGCACGCCGCGCAAAAGGCTGGACTTTGGAAGAAGCCGGGCGCGCTGCGGGAATCGGTCGATCCACCCTTTCGAAGATCGAAAACAACCAAACCCGACCCAGCTTCGACATTGTCAGACGGCTGACACAGGCGCTAGACCTGAGCACTCCTCAACTGTTCCTGCAGTCAGGCCAAACAGGCATCTCTGGTCGGCGCGACTACACCCCGTCCGGCGAAGGTGAGATACGCGATACAGCCACCTATCTACATGAGTTGCTGTGTCCTGAACTGACCAGCAAACGGATGCTGCCCTATATCGCGACGATCAAAGCGAGGGATGTATCCGAATTTGAAACCTGGATTCGCCACAGTGGCGAAGAGTTCATGTATGTGATCAGCGGAGAACTAACGTTCCTCTCGGAACACTACCGGCCATTGCCGATGAAAGCCGGAGACTCGCTATACTACGATAGCGGCATGGGACATGGTTGCATCTCGACCAGCAAAGAAGATGCCAAAGTTCTGTGGGTTTCATTAGAGTAGACCAAGCATCGGTTCCGCGTTGGCCCAAGGTACTGGGATATTCCAAATCAAGGAATAGCTCGGGAAAAATACTGACCTGAAAGAAAAGCGATTTGTCCCAAGGGTGCTATCAGACGAATTCGAACCAGTCTCAGTTTGCTGCGGAAAGCGCGAACCTATCCGGAACAAAGTTGACGCCACTCGGCGATAGCGGCGGTGCGCGTCAGCTTGAAGGTGTCTCGGTTAGTCAGCGATCTTTGCTGGTTGAAGTGGTTGTAGACGGAGGAACGGACGGCGGCGAGTTTCTGTAAACTTCACATGCACCTGAAACGTTGCATGGCGCGTTCGCGTCGTCGAAACGGCAGGTGCGAATTCTCGACTCGGCTGTTAAGCCACCTGCCCGTCCTTTGTTTTTCGGTAGTGCCAAGCTCTCTGAGCGCGGCTCAGTATGAGTCGAAGCGATCTGTAACGATCTCTTCTGAACCGCCATGGCGCTTCATCAATTTCTTGAGGAACTTCAGTGCCCCCTGCTTGTTTCGGCGTTGGGTAACGATTGCTTCAAGCACTTCGCCCTTATGATCGACGGCCCGCCAGAGGTAGTGTCTCTTGCCATTCACCTTCACGAAACCTCGTCCACGTGCCACTTCCATTTCGAGAACGCGCGCAGCTGCTGAACACGCTTCCGCCTTATCTCAGCAGCAAACATTGGGCCAAAACTGTTCCACCAATACCGGAAAGTTTCGTGCCTCACGTCGATGCCTCGCTCGTACAACAAATCTTCGACATTCCGAAGCGAGAGCGGGAAACAGCTGTACAGCATCACCGCAAGGCGAAAAATCTCGCGACTGGTTTTGAAGTACTCGAAAGAAGCAGGTCTGGTCATGGGCAAAAGCTACAAAAGCCCCCTGCCCCGCTCAAGCAAAGTTCTTCTTACAAGGCCCTTGGAACGCTTAGTGCCTATGCCAAAGAGACCCAACATGATTCAGGTTTGAGCGTAACTAGATCTGCCTGCCAGAAATGGCCTTGTGATGGTTGGTCGTGCTTGCGGTCTATCGAACAATCCGAGAGTGCGCACCAAAGCAATGTGCCCACTGCTCCGTGGGTCACGATTGCAAGATCCCCGACATCATGCGACTGGATAATCTCAGTTACTGTCCGATGAATGCGTCTCTGCGCCTCGACGGCTGTTTCCCAGCCGCGATAGCTAGTTTCTGGCTGAGCAAAGAAAGCATCGGCCGCGGCCTCAAAGTCGTCCCGAGGCAAGTAACCGGTTGCGCTGCGGTCGTTCTCACCAAGGCCCAAGTTACAATTCACGGGTAGTGTTCGTGGTGCAGCAAGAATCTCGCCTGTTTCACGGGCCTTCCGCTCGCCACTGGTCCATATCTGCGTCAGATTGGACAAGACGTCACTGGATGAAAATTCAGTAGCGCGCTTGCGGCCCACAGCATTCAAGCCCCACTCAGTTATCGGAACGGCCGGATCGATAGAAACCTCGGGGTGCGTGATGACAATAAGTTTGGGCATCTAGTCTGGCAAAAGAACGGGCCCTTTGTCGGCAAAGCCCACTTTGATTTCGGCGCCGGGATCAAGCGGCGCATCGACGTCATCGTGTACGGCAAATACCTGACCGAATGCACCGATCAGCGTATATTCCATCCGAACACCAACATAGGTCGCCTTCGCCACCTTGGCCGGTATGCCTTGGTCTGAGCCGATCACCAGACGTGAGGGTCGCACTGCAATGGTTGCGGATCCTTCGGACAAACCGCGATGTGGCAGCGTATAGCGGTAGCCTTCTATTTCTATGGTTGCCGCATCGCCATTGATATCGACGATTTGGCAATCCAAAAGGTTCGCCTCACCTATGAAATCGGCAACAAATTGGTCGTTCGGGGCATCGTAAAGCTGGCGTGGTGTGCCCATTTGGGCGATCGCTGCGTTACGCATGACGACAATCTCATCTGAGACCGCCAGAGCCTCCTCCTGATCGTGGGTGACGTAAACAACTGTCAGACCAAGGTCTTGCTGGATGGCCCGAATATCCTCACGCACCTGACGGCGAAGCTTGGCATCGAGATTGGACAGCGGCTCGTCGAACAGCAGAACCTGCGGCTCAAGAACCAGCGCGCGGGCGACGGCAACACGCTGTTGTTGACCCCCTGACAGTTCAGAGGGAAGGCGATTGTCGAACCCTTGAAGACCAACCAGTTCCAATCCATACAGGGCGCGGCTGCGTGCCTCGTCCTTTGCAAAGCCCGAGAATGTGAGGCCATACATCACGTTTTCGAGCACGGTCATATGAGGGAACAGAGCGTAGGACTGAAATACCATGGAAACATCGCGGTCGGTGGCTGGCAGTTTGGTCACGTCTCGGTCACCAATCAGGATCTTGCCCGAGCTTGCCATTTCCAACCCAGCAATCATGCGCAGAGTCGTTGTTTTCCCACAGCCTGATGGGCCAAGCAGTGTGACGAGTTTTCCCGCCTCGACATGCAGGTTGATGTTGTCGACGGCGACGACGTCCTTACCAAATACTTTCGACACGTTCTCAAAGCGTACCGGGGCGGCCTTGGAACCGATTTTGGTGTCGGTCATCGCGATGTCTCCGTTCCGTGATGCGAGCGTCGACCAATCTGGACCCGGCCAACAAGTAGTTGCAGTAAACCGACCGCCGCGAGCATCACAAAGATCAGCGTCGTCGAATAGGCGATCGCAAGGCCATAATCGTTATTCTCGACCCGACCGATGATGTAGCTGGTCGCCATGTCATACTCGGCACTGACCAGAAAGATGACGGCCGAGATCGCTGTCATGGCGCGGACAAAGCTGTAGACAAGGGCCGCAAGGATAGCAGGGCGCAGCAGTGGTAGAATAATCCTTCGGAAAGTCTGCCACGAGTTTGCACCAAGTGTCAGCGAAGATTCATCGAGACTACGATCAAGCTGCGACATGCTCGCGATGCCCGCGCGAACGCCAACCGGCATGTTGCGGAAGATGAAGCTGACAACAAGGATGACGCCTGTGCCAGTGATCTCGATTGGCGGAACGTTGAAGGCCAGAATGTAGCTAACGCCAATCACGGTACCCGGGATTGCAAATGACAGCATGGTGCCGAACTCAAAGGCGTTCTTGCCTGCAAAGCTCTGCCTGGTCAGCAGATAGGCCGTTACCAGTCCAACTGCCGCGGTTAATGGCGCTGCAATGGCCGCGATTGTGATGGTGGTCCAGAAACTGTCCCAAGCGGCTCCGGTCCAGCGTATGCCCTCTTCTTCAAAACGGACTGAGAACGCGGTGATGTAGTGCTTGATTGTCAGCGAGTTATCGACTCCCCAGAGCTCGACCACACTGCCGTAGATGATCATCGCGTAAACAACAATTGTGAACAGCGCCCAGCCCAGAGCGATAAGCAGTACAGGTACAGAAAGCCCCGTCGGCATCAGAGGATGAACGCCAGCATCCCCTTTGCCGGTGACAGTTGTGTAACTTTTCTTCCCCAGCCAAGCGCGCTGCGCGTAAAAGGCGGAAAGAGTAAAGAACAGCAGCACCATGGCCAGAACCGCGGCCCTGCCTTGATCGTATTGAGCGCCAACGATGGCGAAGAATATTTCAGTCGAAAGCACGTCGAAATTGCCGCCCAATACAAGCGGGTTGCCAAAATCGGCCATGCTTTCAATGAAACCCAGAAGAAACGCATTGGCCAGGCCAGGTCGCATCAAGGGCAAGGAAACTGTCTTGAACGTCTGCCATCTGCTGGCGCGGAGCGTCTGGGCTGCTTCCTCCATCGACGGAGAGACGCCTTCCACCACGCCGATCAGAACAAGAAACGCAATTGGCGTGAACGCAAGCGTCTGTGCGATCAGGATGCCCGGCATTCCGTAAAGCCAGCGTGTTGGTTGTGTGCCGAAAAGCTCGGCAACGAAGCGGGTGACAGACCCGGACAGGCCAAAAAGCAGGATCAGCGCCAGGCCGATCACGAACGGTGGGGTGATTATTGGCAGAACGGTCAGGGCCCGCAGCGCGCGCTTATGGCGAAAGCCTGAGCGCGTCACGACCAGTGCAAAGCAAAGACCCAGGACCGTGGTGATGACACCAACAAGGATGGCAAGGAACAGTGAGTTCCAGGCGGCACCGCAGCGCGCGCCCTGAAAGCACCCCAAACCCCAAAGTCGATCATCAAAAAATTTTGAGAAGAAAACTGCAATAGAATAAGCGCCATCTTCGGTGACGAAGGCAGCGAAAAGCATCTTGGCGATGGGAAAAAAGACGAAGGCCGTGACAATTGTAATCACACCGCCAATGGCACTGACGACGAAGACGTCGCCGTTAATGGCACCTCTTGCCGCGACCCCCTGAGTGAGTAGGAACAAAAAGCTTGAGGCGCATATCATTGCGCCATAACCCATTCCGAACTGACGGTCGCCAAGTTCGCCAAACATCGCCTCCAACCAATTGAAGTTGAAGCCTCTGATACCAATGCTGAACCCCTGAGCGATCAGCCAGCCGAAGCCAAGTGCCCCAGACAGGATCAGTATTCTAGCGTACATTGGATCAGATTTAGGGCGGTTCAACACAAGAAGCGGCAGGGCGAGTGCGATCAGGAGCGGAGCGAGCCAGAGTTTTTCGCCTTGGCCGATCAGAAACGCGGCCGGTGCAAAGTCCTCGTCGAACGGGTAGCCGTCCACCAGCCACTCGAACGACCACAGGCCACCGTCGACCATGTACCAGGGCAACAGGCAGAATCCGACCCACCCGGCGATGATCCAGAAGATCAGGACCGGATGGGTCGTTTTTGAGGTCTGGTCAGTCACTTACTGCGGCAGAGTTGAAACCTCTTCGTCCCATTTCTGCAAAAGACGCTTCCGCTCGTCTGACGAGCCGTACTTCTTGAAGTCATAGTCGATCAGCTTGATCTGACTCATGTCCGGCGCGCTATCCGAAGTTTCCGCGCCTTTGTTCGATGGTACCTGAAACGCGTTGACCTGAAGAGCGAGGTTCTGTGCCTCGGGTGACAGGGCCCAGTCATAGAACTTTTTCGCTTCTTCTTCGTTGCGGGCTCCTTCAATAATCGACATTGAGCCAATCTCGTATCCGGTGCCTTCGCACGGTGCGACGACCTTAATCGGGAACCCTGAAACGGCCTGCTTCACAGCGTCATGCATGAAGACGATACCAATAGTGTTCTCACCGCGACCGGCGGCCTTGATCGGTGCGGAACCAGACTTGGTATATTGGTTGATGTTGGAATGCAGACCTTTCATAAACTCAAAGCCTTCATCCTCGCCGAAGATCTGCACCATCGACGCCAGCGTCGTATAGGCCGTTCCTGAGGAGTTCGGGTTCGCCATCTGAACGTGGCCTTTGTATTCGGGCTTCAGCAGGTCTTTCCAGCAGGCCGGTTCGGGCAGGTTGTTGGCAGCAACAAGATCGGCATTGTAGCCGTAACCGAGTGCGCCTGAATAGATGCCGATCGTCTTATTGCCCGCGCTTTCTGCCTGGGATATCGCCCAATCATGAAGCTGGTCGCGCATCGGCGAAATGTACTCCATCGTCAGGCCCTCTTCGGCGGCCTGCAAATGCGGATCACCTGTACCGCCCCACCAAACGTCTCCTTTCGGATTCGAGCTTTCGGCGCGGATTTGTGCAAAGGTCTCACCTGACGACTTCCGGGTCATGTTGACGTCGATGCCCGTTGCATCTTCAAAGCTTCGCGCCATGAGTTGGCACCAGTCTTCTTGCGCCGAACAATAGAATGTCAACTTATCGGCCTGCGCTGCCGACAGTGATGCAGCCAGGGTAATCACTGATCCAACCGTTATGGATGTCAATTTCCTCATTTCTTCCTCCCTATGAGCTTAATGCGTCCGGGTTTCCCGGTTCTTTTATGCCCTTCCTCATGCAGCCTTTCGAAGTTTCTTTATGGCAATTTTGACTTCTGGATCGTCTGTTAGATTATTCAGCAAATCTGACAAATCTCTTTCGTCGACCAACTTTGCGGCTTTTGTCGGTGAAAACCAGTGACGTGTTCGTTCATTATCTTCCTTCCAGCGTCGCTTCAACTTATCGACGACCAGAGGATAAAGGGCGACGCGGCAGCGAACGCTGCTTCGCCCCTCGTATCGCTTATCATAATAAAAATGACCGATGGGCCGTTTCGATATGGTGCCGACAGCGCCTGCTTCTTCTTGAGCTTCTATTTCGGCGGCATGCCATGGTTTTTTGCCGTCCATTAACCATCCTTTTGGGATGACCCATCGGCCAGTATCCCGCGAAGTGACCATCAGTACGCGCAATTTGCCAGCCTTGTCCCAGCGCATCGGAAGCGCCGCAATCTGATCTGCCGTTCCGCCGTCGCCCATGCTGCCCCTCGATGCCACACGATCAGGAACCAAAAGGAAGCCGTCCTATTGGCAAGTTTGCCGGTTAACGCTTTCCCTTGGCTCGTATTCTGAATTTCATCAGCCCGTGCATCTTTGCTTTGCGTTTAGAAATACTTGTGTTCGCTCGAATTCTCCCAACCTTCTGAGGGTTATGCAACAAAAATTATTGCATTATGACCGAAAGCCCACAAAAGTAGGTCTCGAAGCCTAGTCAGGTCGTCGGATGTCCAAAACCAAAACGCGCGGCAAAATGTCTGAAAAGAACCAGAGTCGGGTAAAGAAATCCGACCGGCGCAAACAGATATTGTTGGAATTGAAGCTTCGCCCGCACGTTCGCATCAACGAACTGGCACAGCGATTCAACGTCTCCAACGAGACGGTACGTAGAGATTTCGATGCTCTGTCAAATGACGGCCTGATAGCGCGGGCACACGGGGGTGCATCAGCCGCTGCGCAAGGGCACTATCCGGGTTTGGATGAACGGACAAACGCTCAGGTTGAGGAACGCGAGCGGATAGGTGCGATAGCGGCAGAACTGATCCAGAGCGGAGAAACGGTTATGATCGATTCCGGCTCGACCACAATCGAAATGGCGCGTGCACTGGCTTATATTGGAACCCCTTGTACGGTCATCACCAATTCCATCCCCGTCGCTATGACCCTTGGCCATGGGGCTGCACAAGTCCTGTTATGCCCAGGGGAATATTTGGCAACTGAGTCTGCAACTATAGGAACCGAGACGCTGGAGTTTTTGTCCCGTTTCAACGTCGACAGATGCATGATTGGGTCCTCGGGGTTCTCGACGGATGGTCCCTCAGAAACGGTAAGGGGCTTTGCAGCCGTAAAGAGGGTGATGCTGACGCGTGCCGAGAAACGGCACCTTCTTGTAGATTCCGGGAAATTCGGCCGGAAGGGCCTATCTCAAGTAGGAGATCTCAACGACTTGGATTCCATAGTCACCGACAAAAAACCAACGGGAGAATTGCGTAACGCAATTGAGGGCGCCGAGGTCGACGTTCTCGTTGCCGGCTAGATACGAAATAACCGATTAACAGCGGCCAATAAGCACCGCATATTACTGGGAGGAAATCATGAAAATCGATATCAAACTATTGCTTGGGGCATCCGCAATCGCACTCATGTCGATGAGTGGAATAGCGTCGGCGCAGGATTGTCCACGCGGTGACTTGGACGAGCGTTTTTGTGATGCCGACGGGGATCTGATCGCGGATATCCCCACAGATCCTTCCGAGCAAATAGATCCAGACACCTTGATCTTTGCTTATACACCGGTTGAAGATCCCGCCGTTTATAAAACTGCGTGGTCAGACTTTCTTGACCATTTGAAAGCGGAAACTGGCAAGGACGTTGTCTTTTTTCCAGTCCAGAACAACGCGGCCCAGATTGAGGCGATGCGTTCGGGTCGTTTGCATATTGCTGGCTTCAACACCGGTTCCAACCCACTTGCGGTAAACTGTGCCGGGTTCCGCCCGTTCACCATTATGGCCTCAAAAGACGGGAACTTCGGTTACGAGATGGAAATCATAACCTATCCAGGCTCAGGCATCGAAAAGGTTGAGGATATCAAGGGAAAGCAACTGGCTTTTACATCGCCTACGTCCAACTCGGGGTTCAAAGCGCCCTCTGCGATCTTGAAAAGCGACTTTGATCTTCTGCCCGAACGCGATTTCGAACCTGTCTACTCTGGTAAGCACGACAACTCGATCCTGGGTGTTGCCAACAAGGATTACCTGGCGGCCTCAATCGCGAACTCGGTGAAGTCGCGGATGATTTCACGCGATGTGATCAACGAAGACGATGTCATTACAATCTACAAATCGCAGACCTTCCCAACCACTGGATTCGGAACCGTTTACAATCTGAAACCGGAGTTGCAGGAGAAGATTCGCAACGCCTTCTTCAACTTCGAATGGGACGGCACGACCCTGGAGGCTGAGTTCTCGAAATCGAACGAAGGCCAGTTCCTTGAGATGACTTATCAGGAATTCTGGGACGTCATTCGAAAGATCGACGCAGCAAACGGCGTCTCCTACGCCTGCCAATAACCAATAACTAACTCGGCGGGCCCGATGGGGCCTGCCGTTCACCCAAATCTGGGGCATTTTATGCTGCGTCTTCAAAAGCTCACGAAAACATACAAAACCGGTGATCAGGCCCTGAAGGCGATTGATCTTGAGGTTCCAAGAGGACAGGTTCTTGCGTTGATTGGGCCCTCGGGCGCGGGCAAATCAACCATGATCCGTTGCATCAACCGCTTAGTTGAACCTTCAAGCGGCGGTGTCCTGTTGGATGACGTGGACCTGACCAAACTCGGATCGGGTGCATTGCGGAAGGCGCGCCGCGAAATGGGCATGATCTTTCAGGAATATGCGTTGGTCGAACGCCTCACGGTGATGGAAAACGTCCTGTCCGGCAGGCTGGGCTATGTGGGATTCTGGCGCAGTTTTCTAAGACGATACCCGCAATCGGATGTAGACGAGGCCTTCCGGTTACTCGATCGGGTTGGACTGTTGCACATGGCTGACAAACGGGCGGATGAACTATCGGGGGGTCAACGTCAAAGGGTAGGCATTTGTCGCGCACTGATTCAAAACCCGAAACTGTTGCTGGTTGATGAGCCAACCGCCTCGCTGGATCCCAAAACCAGCCGTCAGATCATGCGCCTCATCACAGAGCTATGTAAGGAGCGCGGGTTGGCGGCCATTATCAACATCCATGATGTGGCACTCGCCCAGATGTTTGTTCCGCGCGTCGTCGGCCTCCGCTTTGGTGAAATAGTGTATGACGGACTTCCAACAGGCCTTACCCCAGAGAAGCTGACCGAGATCTATGGTGAGGAAGATTGGGAAGCGACCATCGAAAAAGTAGACGAAGATGAAGATGTCGAGGCCGCAGAATGAGCCACCGAGAACTCGACGACATGCTCGGAAAAGGCTGGCGCAAGCCTGCCTTTGTCAAAAACCCATTACTCCGCTGGACATTGCTCCTTGGCTTTTTCGCCTACCTGATCGCCGCCTTTATGACCATCGAAGTTGATTGGGGCCGAGTCTATGAAGGGCTGGATCGAGGGTGGGCGTTTGTACTTGCGTTCACCAGCCCGGACTTCATTTCACGGTGGTCAGATATTTGGAGCGGCCTTCTGGAAAGTATCGTGATGACCGTGGCCGCGTCTGTCGTGGGTATCCTGATTTCGATCCCGATTGGGCTGGGTGCGGCACGCAATATCGCGCCACTACCAATCTACATGATTTGCCGAGGCATTGTTGCGATAAGTCGGGCGTTGCAAGAGATCATCGTCGCCATTTTGCTGGTGGCGATCTTCGGCTTTGGTCCGCTGGCCGGATTTCTGACGCTGTCCTTTGCGACCATCGGCTTTCTGTCCAAACTTCTTGCCGAAGATATCGAAGCCATGGACAAGGTTCAGGCCGAGGCGATCAAAGCCTCTGGCGCGCGTTGGCCACAATGGATCAACTATGGTGTTCAACCTCAGGTTATGCCGCGACTTGTGGGGCTTTCGATGTACCGGATCGACATCAACTTCCGGGAAAGCGCAATTCTCGGGCTCGTTGGGGCCGGCGGTATTGGAGCGACGCTGAACACCGCATTCGACCGCTATGAATACGATACGGCGGCAGCCATTCTAATCCTCATCATCGGGATCGTCATGGCGCTTGAGTACCTTTCTGGAATTATCCGAGCGAGGGTTCAGTAATGCCGGTACTTGAACGCGATGATGTCCAGATCTGGCGCCGTCGAACGACGGGTCAGAGTCTGGTTAGATGGTTCGGCTGGCTACTGGGCGTAGCGGTCTTTGTGTACTGCTGGCAGTTGATCTCGGAATCGACCACTTGGTTTTTCGTCTGGGACGCGCCACGCATAGCCAACGATATCTGGACCCGTGCAACGCCTCCGAAATGGGATTACATAACTCAGTTGGGTCGCCCGATTTGGGACACGCTAAACATCGCTACGCTGGGTACAATCATTGCCCTATGCATGGCGGTACCAGTTGCCTTTTTGGCAGCCCGCAACACCACGCCATCGGCTTTGTTCATCCGGCCGATTGCCCTATTGATCATTGTCTCGACCCGCTCGATCAACTCGTTGATCTGGGCGCTTCTTCTGATTGCGATAATTGGTCCCGGAGTGTTCGCCGGTGTCATAGCAATCGCCATTCGTTCAATCGGGTTTTGTGCAAAGCTTCTTTATGAGGCGATTGAGGAAATTGATCACACGCAGGTCGAAGCCATCACGGCAACCGGTGCTTCACGCTGGCAGGTCATGGCCTATGGCATCGTTCCGCAAATCCTGCCTGCTTTCGCGGGTATTGCCGTCTTCCGTTGGGATATCAACATCCGCGAGTCCACGGTGCTCGGCCTGGTTGGAGCCGGAGGTATCGGGTTGCAATTGTCGGCTTCGCTCAATGTACTGGCTTGGCCGCAGGTCAGCCTGATCCTGATTGTAATTCTGGTCGCGGTTATGATCAGCGAATGGGTTTCGGCGAAAGTACGAGGAGCGATCATTTGACCGGGTTCGCTGCGCAAGAGGCATTTGACGCCTACGAGTCTGTTCGTCATCGCCTTCCACAAACCATATCTTCTGAAGTGAGCTATCGACGAGCGGACACGCTGGAGGACATAGCGCATGAGTTTGACGTGTTCCTCCTCGACGCCTTCGGGGTTCTCAATATTGGTGATACGGCAATCCCGGATACACCAGATCGGATCAGGTCACTGAAAGCCGCCGGCAAACGTGTTCTGGTTGTGTCAAATGCCGCAGGGTTTCCCCACGCAACTCTTATGGAGAAGTATAGTAGACTTGGGTATGATTTCGCGCCGCAAGATGTGATCACCAGTCGGGCCACTTTGTTATCTGAACTAAACGGCCAAAGTGAGATGCATTGGGGATTGATGGCGACCCCCAGTGCTGGTCTTCGCGATCTGGAAGGGTTGAAGCTATCCTATCTGGAGGATGACCCGAAGCCTTACGAAAACGCCGACGGTTTTTTGATGATCGGGTCAGCGGTTTGGACTGACACGCGCCAAGCCATGTTGGAGGCTGCTTTGCGAGAGCGTCCCCGTCCAGTATTGGTCGGCAATCCAGATATTGTCGCTCCGCGCGAGTACGGGTTTTCCAAGGAACCCGGTCTTTACGCGCACAGGCTAGCAGACCGAACAGGCGTCGCCCCTAAGTTCTTCGGAAAGCCTTTCGCCAATATCTATGATTTTGCATTCAATCGTCTCGGTCGCGTCGACAAGTCCCGGGTTCTGATGGTTGGCGACAGCCTGCATACAGACATTCTGGGTGCACGAAATGCAGGCATAGCTTCCGCACTCATCTCTGGATTTGGTTTCTTCGCAGGGCATGATGTTGAAGCAGCGATCATGAAGGCAGGCATAATCCCGAACTTTGTTGTAAGCCGGCCTTGATTCTAGGACGTTCCTCTTAGGCGCACCTTCCGGTTAACTCGAATGCCAGGTGAACTGCGTGGCAAACATGCCGACCGTATGCTGACAGCACCGCGTGTGAATTGCTGCTTCGGAGAAACCCTCTGCAACAGTTAACTCTTAGTGCACGTGCGTATTGGGCAGCGAGCCGAACTTCGCAAAGCCAGCTTTCTGCGCCTTCGCAGACCTTCTCGCCCTGAGTTCCACTGGCAACTTTGAACTCTTTGCTGCCGTCGAAGAAAACGCAGCATCTAGCTGGCGGACATGCTAGCCAAGTTTGAGGGCGGTCCATTGCCGACATTCAGCAGCAGGTTGCAATGCTGCAACCGCAGCCCGCATTGCGGGCATCAACTGCAGCAGCAAAGCCGAAAGCGACTCGAAACCTTCTTCCGCCAAGCAAAGCGGAAGTGTCTGCTCATTGCCGAGAGATTTGCGTGAAAGCCATTGCGGCTAACTAGAGGGCTCCAAGCCCATTCTGGCTTGAAGCAAACAACCCCGATCGTAAGGGTCCCACCTTCTTCGATGCATCGTATGATGCCCCCAGCCCATTTAGCGGCGGTGTCGCCCCTAAATCCCCATCTTTACTGTCCCTGACTCTTTTGACGAGCCTCCAATGCCATCTCGTCGAGAATACTGAAAGCCACAGGATAAAAATTCTCGAATAATTCGATCACCGCTGTTTCCTCCTCGGGATGATGTATTCCCTCGGCATCAGTAAGCCGTCCCATTCGAAACACGATTTCGGTGCCTTCATCTACAGGGATTAACTCATAGGTTTCCAGGTTTGTAAGACCCTCGATAGACGAATTGTGGAGGATATCAGTCACGTATTCGAATGGATTCCAATCGACAATCAGCATCTGGAAGTGAGCGGCTTCATGAATGCAGTGAATACGGACACCAGCTGACGTTCGCGACACATCCCCTTCCCGATAGGCGTCCTTTAACATCATCCAGCGCATCTTGAGCCGGGGATCTGTGAGCATTTCCCAAGCCACTACCGGTGGCGCCTTCAGTAAGTGCCGGGTCGTGAACACAGCATCCTCGTCGGAAACGCGGACAGGCCCGGCGATCTCCCGGTATCTTTGCCAGGCGGCTGCAAGGTCGTAGACCCGCATGGGCACGTCACCAAAGTGCTCGAACTGTGCGCTGTATTGCATGAGATCAGACTCGATGCCCATTGCCTGAAAAGCGTCTTCCGAGAACAGGGCGTGGCTGCGGATACCAGTTTCCTCCTTCACATCAGTCTTCGCCATGCGATGCACCAATATGACGTCAGCACCGGAGATATCTTTCATCGGGCCAATCGACAATTCTTCAAACTTTCCGTGATGTGCAAGGATCTTCAGATCGAGATCGGCCACGTTGCGACAAGCATTGCAGGGGCAAGTCGTATTCTGAATGATGTTCCGGCGGCGTTCGGCGAACGCCTGGTAAAGGCTTTCACATATGTTGAGGAATGTCTCGCCTGAGGGGAAGGGCCCGCTCGAATAGGCAAGAACGGCGTCACCTTCGAGACCCCGCAACTTCATTGGGTCCTTCAGTTCTACTACAATTGCCTCAAGCAGAGAACGGATGATCGGGTTGGCATGTTCCAACTCTGACCTAGTCAAGTATCCAGTGTAACCGGTGATATCGGCGATGAGCAGATAGCCTGACTGAATAGTCATAGTTACAAAGATCCCAATTTCGAGCGGCAAGACATATGGTAGACAACGAATTTGTTCAGAGCAACGTAGTTCAGGAACAGGAACTGAATGCCCGGAAATGGTGCCAGATCGGGATTAGTTATTGATATTTTATCAACTTCTTCCGGCTCGCACCTGCCGTCCGAGACGGCGCAGCATCTGGGTCATCATCGCTGAAGAATGGGTAGGATCACCGAACAGCTTCATCCACTTGCACAGGGAATGCCTGCTGACCTCCAACTGCCATTAAACCTCCTGAAACGGATATCCCTGCACCGTGATCTGATGCACGCATCGTGCTTGAACTCGTCGCTGTAGTTGCTTGCCCTCATGTCGGCCAACTTGCCTCAAAATGACGAGGCAAAGCGTCTACAAATCTGGGGTCACCTCACGATCAGTATTAACTGGTGAAAGCAAGGGTGCGACGCGCCGAACTCGTACCCCCTCAAAGAAATCGCTAATCCCATCAAGGCGCGCCACGTCTGAACGATATATGTGGTTGATGTTCCGAATACGACCATTGGAAGAAATCTGCGACAATCCGCCGACATCTAAAAAACGCAGTTTGTGTTTCTGTCGGTTTCGCGCGTAGGTCGTGGGGCGACACGCCGCACTAAGTAACCCCCTCAAATCCAGTCAGAAAAACTAGAACGTGATAAAATCAAGACATGCCGCCCACATGTCGAATATCGCATTAAGGCAAAATTGAGTCCACGGTTCAAAGTGAAACTCACAGTTCACAGCATGGAAACAAACCGTTTCGTCCAGTTTTACGGCTTTACGGGAATCCCCCAATATCGTCCAACCAACGGATTATGTACCTTAGATTTAGAAATACCACTCACCCCCTCAAGACTAGGAGCAGGGTTGGCTTCTACCCCCTCAGCCAACCCTTGCTCTCGTTCCTACCTCCCAAGTAGCTTTACTCATCGTTTCTACGATGGGAAGTGGCTGTTAACCCGTGCCGCTAGTCTGTGCGTTCGCCGCAGTCACCTAATGCGGACATAACCTCTCCAACACTGTCCTGAACGGATAGGCTTTCTTCGGCCATGTAAATCTTCGCCCTACCGGTTTTGGTTAGCCCTTCATATCCAGGGCTCACGAATTGGATCTTATCTACCCTTATTACGAACTCATCGCCGTTTAACTGAAACCCCTGGAGCCAAAAGGCCCCTGCCAAAAATACGCATTCAATCATCGCCCTGCTCCTTTTGATCTAACGGCAATAGGGCCCGCTGCGTCGGCGCGTCGTATCAAGGTGGAAATGCCCCTTGTGATAGCGGTCGGCGTCTGGCCCCAGTACCGTACCGAACAAGCCGCATGCACCTGCGTGTAGCTCACGCATAACAGCGCTGGTCTCTTTGTTCACCCACCCGTCGCGTACAGAAATCAAGGTTCCGTCAGTTAGTATGAAGGCAGATATGTCTATTGCTCGACCTTGAGCATGTGCGGAAAGACGAGCGCCGGGTTGGTTGTTCTGTGTCTTACATGCGTAGTGCCCGGATAGGCGCAATCCCTTTAGGCCGCCGCCCTGGTTCGCAAAGACCGGTTTTGCTGTGTCTTCTAGCCATGTTTTCAGCGTCACGGCAGTCCTGCAATCCATTAATGCCAACTGGCTAAGAAAGACATCAGACACAATACGGACGCGTACCGGTTCAGCGATGCCGCACCCACGATGTTGTCCTCTAAAAGGCTTGCGATTTTCACCGATAATAGTCCAGTCGCCACAAACGGCACCGCGCTCACGCATCATTTTGCGTCCGATTTCGAATTGGCGAAATTTGCATGGGCGTAACCGTGGCCTTGGAGAAGCCGTCAAATCTCCTTTCGGGATGACAGCACCAGTTTCTTCTTCGGAGTTCACCACCCGACCAGTTGGCAGTTCAAATACAATTGCTTCTTTTTGTTGCCCATGCGCGATTTCCTCACAGTCCGGAGCCGCGCTCGCAAAACTTGTGTAGAAAGCGAAAATGGGAACGAAAATTCGCATTAATAGCCAGGTTTCCTTTTAAGTCCGTAAATGCCCTCGTGTCTCTTCTTCCAGTGGTGCACTGTGCGACAATGTCTCACAATATTGGCATTTTCAACGTGCCAAGGATTTGAGAGGGCAAGAAAAATAAGACTGTATTAGGGTTTCTTACCCGTGAATGCCAAAGCACCTTCGTTGTTCAGAATATTCGCTGCGGTGTCGAATGCCTCCCGGTCGGATCTGAACTTATCGCCGCAGTCGTAGCTGGCATCTTCAAAATCCACCGATTCCGACGTCGATTGGTCGTGATTTTCCAGGCGGTAGGTTTCGATTTCAATGCCAGTGTAGGTCATTGGCTTTCACCTAGGATTAAGACCGACTCAATGATACGTCCGCTTGATTTTGCGGTATAGCCCTGCACCGATTGCGCTCGGTGTGGGGCTTTCTATTGGGTCAGTCCAAAACTAGAGACACCCCGCAATAATTCGTTCCAGTCAAAGGGCGTGAAGATACATAGCCTATCACTACACGCGCGGGTCTGCTCAAAATTGAACGCTCCCCCATGAAGTGATTGCGTTGGGTATTCTACTCAGTTTTGAGTAAAAGCCCGCTTTTTAGCGGTGAGTAGTGGAGGTGCCCCAAAGCTGGGGAGTTCTGGTTCAAGAGCCCCATGCAATCGACACCGATAACGGCGTTAGCAGGGCTATGCCGATGAAACGGTGTTTTCAAGCAGCACTTTAGAAGAATAAATCCTCCATATAGCCAGTGAATTCGTATTCTGCTGGAAGGTTGCTGGGCAAGTCTTCGATGCCAAAGGCAGTTGAGCGCAGGCTCTGAAATTTTGCTTCGCTATCCGTGACCTCCGACGCGTAGCCTTCTTCAATGCCCCACCGCTCTACGCTTGTAGATGAGATGTACAAGTTTTCTCCAACGTATTCTGGATCCGCTTCATCGATTTTGTCGAAAAGAAATTCATCATTGGACATAATTTGTTACCTTTCACTGATAGGCCCGAATAGAAAATTGGGACCGGGTGAAATCTTACGTTCGAAACTCAAAATGAACGCTAAATCGTTAATGCAGTCAGGGTGGCTGATTCTTGGACAAATGTCAGTGACGCGGTTCACAAGCGCCTATGAATGGCTTTCAAGCGAGCTAGGAGGTGCTGTCAGAATAATTCAAACCGGTCTCAGTGTGCCGCGGAATCCGCGAACCTGTTCAGAACAAAGTTGGCGCCACTCGCTGACAGCTGTGGCGCGTGTCAGCTTGAAGGTGTCCCGGCTGGTGAGCGATCTTTCCTGGTTGAAGTGGTTGTAGACCGAGGAGTGGACGGTGGCGAAGTTCTGTAGACTTCGCGTGCGCCTGAAACGCTGCATCGCGTGTTCGCGTCATAGAAACGTCAGGTGCGAATTCTCAATGCTGTTGTTGAGCCACCTGCCCGTCTGTTGTTTTAGAGCGCGCCCAGCTCTCTGAGCGCAGCTCTGTATGAGACGAAGCGATCCGTGACGATGTTTTCCGCTTTACCGCGTCGTTTCATCAATTTCTTGAGAAATTTCTATGCCGCCTGCTTGTTTTGGCGTTTGGTGACAAAGGCTTCCAGCACCTCACCTGAGCCGTGTAAAAGGTGCTGTCAAATTAACAGGCGGCGGCTTTTTACGCTGAGTGCGGCAGCAGCTTCCTCCGCCCAAACGCCCAGCAGGCCTTGTTGCTGCATGGTCGCGTCGTATTTGACAGTAAAATCCAAGCGATAGAGCATCATACTACCTCCCGCTCACGGCACTACCCAGCGCCGGGAACCGCACGATGCGATAGGTGCCGATCGAGGCGTCTTCGCCGCCGTTCAGAACTGGCGAGCGGTGAAGCTCGTTGATCGTGGCATAGACAAAACCGTCGACGCCCATCGAAAAACCATCTGGCCAGGGGAGGTCGTCGTCCGAATGGTAGAGTACCTCATAAGTGCCATCCGGCTTTGTCACGCCGATGGCGTTGTCCGTCATGGCGGTGATGTAAACGTTGCCAGCGGCGTCCACGGTAGAGCCGTCGGAGATAACTTTATCGCCATAGCGATCGACCTTGGAAGCCAGCGTCTCGTCATCAAGGGACTCGTCTAGCAGATCGCGTGTTCTGACGCGGTACATCGAGGTCGACGTCATCGGCGCAAAATATACCCATGTATTGGTCGGGTCGACAGTGATTGGGTTGATGCCAATCTTGGCTGGATTGCCGCCCAGTTTAATCTCACGCCCGTCGATGATCATGGGTGTGTCTTCAGGGACTGTGAACTGGCTACCTTCAAGCACACGGCGGACGCGGCCTGTATCCATATCAACTACGATTATCGCGGAATTCGCACCATCGCCGGTGTCCGAAATATAGATTGCGCCGTGTTCGCGATCGACAGCAAGGTCATTAAGAAAGGAAGTTGCACGCGCAGCGGGTTGGCCAATGTAGTAAATAGCGTGCAACTCCTCGGTATTGGTGTCCCAGCCCACGACGCGACCGGTATGGCCTTCGCCTTGACCATCAAGCATCCAGAGAATGCCTTCACGGTCTGCGCGCAGGCCAAGGACGCCCCGAAGACCGTCGCCGTCATCCTGAGGAGCGCGGGCCCAGGTTTCGCTGGGGTATGGTTTGGTACTGCCGTCAGGCATGACTTCGACTACCCGCAATTCCGGGCCATAAAATTCGTGGACCGACATGAACATGCGCCCATCAGGGCCGATGGCAAGGTTGCCCGGAGGCATGTCTTTCGGAAATTCAAGATAGGTTTCAAGCCCCTCCGCCGTGACTGAACCTGCCAACATAGCGATCGCACTGACGGCATACGTTACGTACTTCATGATATCTGTCCTCTACTTGCTTTCTCAAACGGGATAGACAATCGAAAAAATTTGATTAATAGGCTTTTCTCAGAAACCAGCATTAGAATATTTCAAATGTATTCGATTGATGATCTCAGAACGTTTGTCGCCATTGCAGAGGCGAACGGTGTCACGGCCGGGGCCCAGCGTGTCGGTATTTCTGCCGCGACTGCCAGCCACCGGCTGAACAAACTGGAAGCGGCACTGGGATTAACGCTATTTCACCGCAACAGCCGTATGGTGCGGCTCACGGATGAGGGTCGTATTTTCTTTGAGAGAACCGAGGCTATCCTGTCCGACCTGGCTCAGGCAGAGCGGGATGCGGGCAGCCGGGTGACGCAGTTGAAGGGACAATTGCGCGTGACGATGTCCCCATGGATCCTGTCGCGGTATATTCTGCCGAAATTGCCGGATTTTCAGCGTGATCATCCAGAGCTGACTTTTGACTTTCTCGCGGTGGACCGGTTTGTATCGCTCTCAGCGGAAGGACAGGATTGTGCGGTTCGGGTTGGAGAGCTTTCTGACAGCGCACTGGTGGCCCGCAAATTGAGCGACAACGAACGGATTATTTGTGCTTCGCCGGAATTTCTTTCCAGAAATGGTGAACCAAAGGACGCACAAACCGCGCTATACTTGCCTTGGGTAAGTTTACCGTGGCAAACGCGGATCGCCTTTGCGGATGCAAAAGGCAAGAGAATGGACGCGACCATTCGGTCGAGCGTTCTGGTCTCCAACTCGGATACATTGACTGAGGCGGTGACCCGTGGGCTTGGCCTGGCAATCAAATCTCGCTTGGCGGTACAAAACGAGCTCGACGAAGGGCGTTTGGTTGAAGTGGCCAAGGGCTCGCTCTGGAAGCCTTCGGCACCGATTTGGTTTGTCTTTCCACCCGAAGCACGATCAGCTTCAAAGGTCGATGTGTTCAGCACGTTCGTTTCAAGTTGCTTTGGGTAACAGCCCAGAGCCGACAACCATCTACCCTTTGAAGCACTGCGTTTGCAGCCCACACTGTCGACTTTCGCTGTAGTTGTGAAAGCCAGCCCATCTGAATTCTCACTCCAAGTTCGGAAGTGGCATCGCTAACTTTGGCTTGCTTCATTCATTGCTTGATTTCTAAGGCGACAACAAAATTCAACCAGCTATCGATGCTGGGGATAAAGAACTGGTGCCGGCCAAGAAAACAAATCTGAGGACACAGAGTATATGATCCTCTAAACCTTTCTACAGTCGGCTCGCGCCAATCAAACGACGTTCGTAACATCGCAATCTTGTCTCGAGCTTACAAGTAAAGAAGTCTAAAACCGATAAGTCGCGCCTAACACAGGCCCTGACTGATCAAACGTAAAATCGTTACCATCGATCTCATGGTCAAATGAGATATGGCGATAGCCGCCGCGGATCAACCATCTGTCGTTGATTGCATAGTCGGCCGTCAGCAGAACCTGCCATGTTTCACTGCCGCTGCGGAAGCCTCCGTAGTCGACAAAACCAGAGCCCGACCATTTATCCGAAAACTGTACGCGTGCTCTGGCACCGATGACAGGGTCGGTCCAGCTATCGTCGGCGGTTGTCGTGCCCCCCGGTGCCGCACCGGGTAGAATGGTAAACTCCGTTTCGGTGCTGAACCATCGGAAGCCTCCTGCGATGTCCACGGAGATAGTTGGCGCTTCATAGATTCGGTAGCCGAGATAACCACTTAAGTATTGCGTGGTAAATGATGTCTCAAGGCCCGAACTGGCAGGTCCAGGGGTGCTATTGCTGAAAGACAAATCCGTGTAGTTGTAGTCTGCCAGTATCAGCCAACGACCATTGGTAGCCGAGAACGCCCCCATAAAGGCCAGATCTAGGTTTTCGAGGGCATCGGAAAAGCTGAGTGTTCCGTCCAATGTGCCCAATGGTGTGCTCAAGGAAGTTTCCGTTTCAGGCATAAACAAGTAGATTGTGGCCTCATAAGACCAATCAGATTGCTGCGCAGAAGCGGCCGTGGCCACAGATGCAGATAAAGCTGCTCCGCACGCGAAACCCTTCACCCATATTGACGAAATCATTCTGTACCTCCCGTCGAATATACAAGTTTGAACAATTGGTGATAAGTTTATGGTTGTTTGGCCATGAGCTTCATTCTGCGGCATCCCCAGTTGCCATCGAACCGCTACCGATACGGTTAATATCTGTGTTCGGGAAGAACTCGGACCAGACGTGCCAGAACACGCCTGCGCGCAGGGTTTCGACACGTTTTAGCTGACCCTGATCTGAATGGCCCCAGAAATTACAGCGCGTTACCGGTTTACCGAAATCATTATACCAAACGCCAAGGCTTTCATATTTAGGATCCAGGCTGATCACGATATCCCTTCCTCCGACATTGGCATTCACGATCCAATCGTTTTCGACGATGAAATCATCGGTCCAGCAAGCCGCATCCTTGCCAATCGTAACCCCCCAAACATAAGTCTTGTTCGGCAATCGATCATCTGAACGATCCATGTTGTCCATAACGGGTGCTTCTTCTTGATGTTGACGCCCGATGCCCCAGCCAAACGTGATCTCGGTCATCATGTCCAGCAGGCGCAGCAAGGAGTTCGGGGATGGTTTATTCAGAAACACCTCACCCTCGGGGTAGGCTTTCTGAAACCCGCGGAACGTCATTCGAAAGGTGGGCCAAGGCTTCATTCGCGCTTCGGGCCTGAGAGGGCAAGCAGGACCATCAGGGTTGGGATCGCGGTCTATCTCGCGGAAGCCGTAGATATGCTGGATCGGCTCGCCTGTGTCGTTGTCACGCAGGATCAGGTTGTTGCCATGCTGAGCCAGAACCTCAAGGTTCAGCCGCCGACCATCTATTCGCGGAGTGTACCCCTGACCCAGATTGGCCATCGCGCAATAGGTCATGACCACATCATCGCCTCCCAGCCCCTCTGAATCACCAGCCAGATGAGGGCGCATGATCTGCGCATCCGGGTGCGCGCGCGCGTGACCGTTGTGTTCAATGACTATGACCGGCGCTGTTGGACCGACATATTTCCGGGCTTCCTCGATAGGAAAATACTGGGCGTCGTTAAGTTGGTTTCTCAGACCCAAATGCACCCACACATAAGGAAACCCATAAAGAAGCAGTGTCAGCGCGGCCGCTGCAAGCCAAAGCCAGAAAGGGCTGCCCCCCAAAAGGAAATGTGCAAGCGTTGCCACTACAAATCCGCCCAGGCCAATGCCAATCAGGCGGTATTCATGCCGGATAAAGCGCACCATATTCTCACGCTTTACCTTCAGCAGCATTTGCGAGACATCGCCAAGGTCGCGGAAATAGACAAACCCGATTCCGAGTGACACGATCAATCCCAGTGCGAAAATTATGCTGCCAACCATGCTGAGATCCTCGATTTTGGTGATTACAGTCCTTCGCGGTTCATTACGAAAGAACAGGCCTACTTCTGGGGCGACGCGCGCTTGATCATGAAAGCTTCAACGGCTTGCTGTGTCTCAGGACGAATGTTCTCAATCCCCTCATAAGGCATGCCGTAGGCGGGCGGAGTATCGGGGTATTTCTCTTTCCGCGCCTTGTGGCGGCCCAGTATGCGTACGAATTCCTGCCCGCCCCAAGATCCGACTTCGGTTGAGACCGAGTATTCTTCGCGGGTGTCGCGGTAAAGATCGAAGAATTTTGCTAAAATTGCGCTCTCACCCGGCCCCGGCAGTTTGAGCTTGAGCTGATCCTTAACGATCGCCTCGGGTTTCGCGACCGAGTAGATGATCACGTGATCGCGTCGCGCTTTCGATTCATCTGCAAACAGTAGCGCCGCCGACTGATCGACACCATCGACCAGACGGTCCCTGGGAATGAATTCATCAGCCCCTGCAAATCGCGAGAGCGTGGTGTAGAGGTCTGAGACGTGAATGATGCTGTTTAGCAACCCGTCGGCTTCAATCATGCCCGGCCAGCGGATGAAGGCATCGACGCGCACGCCACCTTCGGTCGTGTCGCCTTTACCGCCCGCGTAGATCAGTGGGGTAAACCCGGATTGCGGCGCGTATTTGGTGAAATGCCCATTGTCGCCCATGACCACAACGATGGTGTTGTCGCTGAGCGCTAGATCATCCATTCGGGTGAACAGATCGCCCAGCCATTGATCCAGAAGCTGCATCTTGTCGACATACAAGCCACCATTGGCACTTTCTGGCCCGTCACGGCCGGCGCGGGTATTGTCCAGCGGGATCATCGGCCAATATTGCAGGAAGAACGGTGCGTTCCCTGAGGCCAGGCGGTCAAGTTCGGATAGGGTTTTGTCCTGAAACGCCTGGTTCATCTCGTCGTATTTCTCGGCGTTCCAGCGTTCTCCGGCTTTCATGCGGATTTCGCGAATGGGGCCGCCGGCCTCGCCCTCGATGACGGTCATCATCGCCGAGGCATCTGGTCGGAACCAGCCATCCAGCGTGTATTTGTCGTCATAATCCCGGATTGCTACCGAGACCTGTTCCTTGATCGCATCATCGTTGAAGATGGTCAGTTGGCCCTGCTGGTGAATGGCGTGTTGAGCGTAATCAAAGCCCTGATTCATGGCCCAGCTTTCGGAAATGTCACCCATATGCCACTTGCCGACATGGCTGGTTGCATATCCTGCTTGTTTCAAGACCTCGGCCAGTGTCACTTCATTATCGGGCAACCCAAAGCCAGCGATATCAACCGTCGTGTCGCCCATTCCCATACGTACCGGCAAGCGACCGGTCATTTGTGCCACACGAGTCGGGGTGCAGGACGGTTCGGTATACATCCGAACCATACGCATCGCTTCGTCCGAAAAGTCGTTGATGTTCGGGGTGTCGTACCCACGAACAGCGTTGAGCTCGGGTATACCCATATCGCCAAAGCCCATATCGTCAATCAGAACGCTGACGATGTTTGGGGGTTGCCCATTGTTGCCGTCTCGAAAAGCGGCCAGAGCCTGATCAACGGCAGCATCATCCTGCACCCATTGTTCCGCGTGTTGGGTTTGCAGAATGTAAAACTCAGCATCGTGTTGAATAGGGGCGTCCTGAGCCTGCAAAGGTGAGGTGGCAATGCCTGCACACAAAACCAGAAGCCATTGTTGTTTCATTCCATCTCCCCCAAGTTCGAAGCAAAGCTTCGGCTTTTGATCTTCGATGTGGCAACAATCTTTAACATCGTTATATTCAAATAATTACCAAATTTGTGATCTCACTGCCAACTCATGAATACGTCGCGGGTCAGTTCGGATTCCGGGCGCAGGTTTTCTATGCCTTCATAAGGGGTACCCTTGCCAATCTCTGAATGCGGATACTTGGCGATCATCTTCTGGTGACGCTTGATCATATCTTGAAAAGATGCCCCGGCCCAAAGCGAGTAGCCCACCAACGGATGTTCCTCTCGGGGGTCCCGATAGACATTATAAGTCGGAGCAGCCGCGCCGGGTTGGCCCGGTGCAGGAAGATGCATCTTGAACTCCTGCTTGACGACCGAGCGCAAGACAGGCCCTTCGTAAATATAAACATAGTCGCGCCGCCCGTTTCCCTCGCCGTTCAACAGCAAGGCCGTCTGGTCGATGCCGTCTATCACGCGGTCCCTTGGTATAAACTCTGTGGCTCCGGCAATCCGCGCCATCGTGGTGAAGATATCTGAGACATGAAAGATGTCACCGACTGCACTGTTGGCTTCGATCACGCCAGGCCAGCGAATGAACGCATCAGTTCTTACGCCGCCTTCAAGATGCTGGGTCTTGCCACCGCGATAGATCAGCTGGTTCAGACCGGATGAGCCTTCGTAGTGATACATCAGGCCATTATCCGCCATCAGAACAACAATTGTGTTGTTCGCTTTGCCGGTTTCTTCAAGCTTGGCCAAAAGATCTCCGATCCAACCATCAAGCAGTTGCAGCTTGTCGGCATGAAACCCGCCATTTAGTGAAATTGCCTGATCAGGGTAGACGAAGTTCAACGGATAAAGCGGCCAGTATTGTAAGAAGAATGGCGCATCCTCGGAAGCGACGCGTTCAAGTTGCTCCAGCGCCTGCCGTTGATATCGCTCGTTCATCTCTTCATATTTGGCCTGCGTCCACACCTCACCGGCTGACATTTCTACTTCCTGGGCGGGTTCACCGGCTTCGGCCTCGACACCGGTGACAAGGCCGTATGGCTTGAACCGTTCATCCAGCAGGAACTGATTGTTCTGCCCCTCGGGCACATAACCGAGCATGGTGTTGGACCGCATTGCCTCGGGGGTCATGAGGCTCAGCTGTACTTGCTGGTGGAGTGGAAATGCGGCCCAATCAAACCCCTGATTGTGGGGGTACGATTGTTCGATGTCGCCTTGGTGCCATTTGCCGACATGTGCCGTATTATAGCCGACCTGCTTCAGAATCTCGGGCAATGTCACTTCACTGGCCGGAAGGCCCTCGCCGACCAAAGCCACCTTGACCTCTTCCACACCTGCGCGAATTGGGTGGCGCCCTGTCAACATCGCGGTGCGGGTCGGGGTGCAGGAGGGTTCGGTATACATGCGCATCAGCGACATGCCTTCGGTGGCCAAATGATTGATGCTGGGTGTCTCAATCCCCATGACGTAGTTCATCTTGCGGTCGCCCATCTGACCGAAGCTGACATCGTCGATTAGGATGTAGAGAAAATTCGGAGGCTTGCCGCCATTGGACGCACGAATTTCAGCCAGCTTGGCGTTGATTTCAGCGTCTTGCGCCTCCCATGCCTCACCAAACTGCGCGCGGAGGAATTCAAACTCGCCGTCATGAACAATGGGGGTTTCCTGTGCAAACACAGAGCCGGCGCCAATCAACAACGTTGGCAAGATGTATCTAAGTCTCATGTCAAACCTCCAAATCTTTATCCCGCACCGTTTCCGCACCCGCGCCTTGGGCCTGTAGCCGTTCGTCTATACTGCGGCGCAGATCCGAAAGACTTTCTGCCAGATCGGCAAGGTATCGCATCTGCAGAACTGACTCAGACTTTGGCGGCCTCGCCAGTTCCGCGAAGACCTCTTTGTAGTCGCGACACATCAGATCGAACTCTTGGTCTTTTTCTCGTAGGTCCTGTAGCAGACCACCCGCTTCGGGAAATTGGGATTCAAAGAAATCATCATCCGTCATTGGCAGTGCCCACTAGGCATTCATTCTTTAAGCATGCATCCAACAGAATATGTATTGCACGTTTCAAGCCGCATGCTACGGTAACAACATGACGTCAAACCCTTATTGTGAAAGGATAGTTTTTGAACGTCAGCATGGGAAATCAGGATCAGACTGGTACTCAACACTTCTCGAGCGAGCAGGTGCGTGTTGCGTTGAATAAGGTTCTGGGGTCGGATGAATTCAAAGGATCCGCCCGTATGCGATCATTCCTATCTTACGTTGTGACAGAAACACTGGAGGGTCGTTCCGACGAGATACGCGCCAAGACCATTGCAATGGATATTTATGGCTACGAGGCGGATGAGCTATTGAAACGCGAAGGTGTCGTACGTGTGGATGCCGGACGTGTTAGGCGAAAGCTCCAGGCTTATTATGAAAGTAATGGGGCCGCTGACGAACTGGTAATCTCATTGCCTGTCGGAAGTTACGCACCCCAATTTTTGTCGGGCTCCGATCGAAGCAGACCAAGCTTACGCGCAAGGCGACGGGCTACCGTCGTCGTTATCTCGCTTTCAATTCTAGTAGCCGGTATTCTAGCCGGTGTTCTGATCGGCCGCAGTTCGCAATCTGTTGCTCCAAAAACTGGCAAAACTGCGATCTACGACGTATCGCCAGCCCGCGTCGAAGCAATGAACCTAAGCAACGCAGGCCGGGATTTGATTTTCCCGGTTACAGATTTGGCACGCCTTCAACCTGCGTTGTTGATATTCCAAACAGCAATTGAACGAGACCCGTTTTACTACGGGGGGTATGCTGGCGCTTCTCAGGTCGAAACCATGTTCGCCATCATGAAATCTGGCGATTCCAGTGCAGATGAGTTTTTACACGCGGCCGACAAGAATAGTGCTTATGCTTTGGAAATGGCTCCGGATGCAGCATGGCCGCTTTCGGCGCGTGCCTGGTTTGAATTTGGGGTGGGCAATTATGACAACGCGGTTGGATTATCCCAAAAGGCAGCAGACTTGGCGCCAGATGATTTACATATTGCTGAATTCGACGCCCTGATTTCCCTTTATACATCCGATTTTGATCGGGTTCTGTCGCAATCAGTGAGATATAGAACACTGGCCCAAAACGGCGGGGGGCTTGTTTTTGACAATGCATTGGGTGCGGCTCAGTTCCACACAGGAGATTATGCTGCCGCAATCCGAACGTTTGATGAAACAATATCTCGCGGTGGGCCGTTCGGACCAATTTCCGCAGCTTATCTTATGGCAGCCCACTGGAGGAACGGAGAACAAGCTGAGGCACAGCAGCTTGCCAAAGTATATTCGGACACTTGGCCAAGTTTCCCCCTCGAGACACTAAAGGCTCGGGTATTTGTAGACCCACAGCCAGTTCAAGAGCTGATCAGTGCAATGATAGCTGCAGGTTGGTCAGGACCCGCCAAGCCCTGACGATATTCTGTAGGGTTTGTAATAATTCGTTCAGAGACCTGCGCTTCCAAGGAGGAGCTGCGTTGGTTACGAATTGGACGGACCTCCAGACGAGATCAAAATCAAAGTTCATCGATCCCGAATGGGCGTGTGATGGACGGCGCTGTCAGGCAAATTCGAACCAGTCTCGGCCAGGCCAATATGGCTGCCCTTTATGCCGCACCAAGTTCGCTCCACTCGGTGAGAGCGGCGGTGCGCGTCAGCTTGAAGGTATCTCTGCTGGCCAGCGATCTTTCCTGGTTGAAGTGGTAGTGGACGGAGGATCGGACGGCGGCGAACTTCTGTAAACTTCACATGCACCTGAAACGTTGCATGGCGCGTTCGCGTCGTCGAAACGGCAGGTGCGAATTCTCGACTCGGCTGTTAAGCCACCTGCCCGTCCTTTGTTTTTCGGTAGTGCCAAGCTCTCTGAGCGCGGCTCTGTATGAGTCGAAGCGATCTGTAACGATCTCTTCTGAACCGCCATGGCGCTTCATCAATTTCTTGAGGAGCTTCAGTGCCCCCTGCTTGTTTCGGCGTTGGGTAACGATTGCTTCAAGCACTTCGCCCTTATGATCGACGGCCCGCCAGAGGTAGTGTCTCTTGCCATTCACCTTCACGAAACCTCGTCCACGTGCCACTTCCATTTCGAGAACGCGCGCAGCTGCTGAACACGCTTCCGCCTTATCTCAGCAGCAAACATTGGGCCAAAACTGTTCCACCAATACCGGAAAGTTTCGTGCCTCACGTCGATGCCTCGCTCGTACAACAAATCTTCGACATTCCGAAGCGAGAGCGGGAAACAGATGTACAGCATCACCGCAAGGCGAAAAATCTCGGGACTGGTTTTGAAGTACTTAAAAGAGGCAGGTCTGGTCATGGGAAAAAGCTACGAAAACCCCCTGCCCGCCTCAAGCCAAGTTCTTCTAACAAGACCTTTGCTCGAACAAGGATGAGCATTTACACAAGTAACTGGGCGCGTCTGAACGCGCCCAGTTTCGTCAAGTCGCGACGTGAGATACCTCTTTGTCCGGCGAGTATATGTCCAAGATGTTCCAATGTCCGGTCGTTGGCGTCGGATTATTGATCATTGGCACATCGAGCACGGTTGGCTTGCCGCTGGCGATTGCCGCTTCCAGTGCGGGCAACAGTTCGTCGGCAGCGCTGAGTCTGTGCCCTTCCGCGCCGTAGGCTCGCGCTATGTCGGCATAGCCCGGCCCGTTTGCGGGTGCGGCAGCTGATCCGGGAAATGTGGTTCCATAGGTCAGGCCGTAATGCGCTTTTTGAAGGCCGGCGATCGTTCCGAAGGCATTGTTGTTCATAACCAGCCAGATGATGCCCAGATCAAGTTCGACTGCTGTTGCCAGCATCGACGGATTTTGACCGAATCCACCATCGCCAACCAAACTTAGTACGACTCGATCAGGTGCTGCCAATTTCGCGCCGATCGCGCCCGGAGGGCCAAAGCCCATCGTCGCGAAACCACCCGGGGTCAGGATTGAACCGGGTGTCAGGATATCGAATTGCTGTCCGACGCCGTTCTTGTTCCATCCCACGTCCGTAGTGATAATGGCGTCCTCGGGCAGTGCTTTGCGGGAATCTGCCAGAATACGCTCTGGCATCATTGGAAAGGCCGATGAGGTCGCCATTTTCTCGTTGCGAGCTTCGAAGTCCGTCCGGAAGCCAGCGATCTTCTGCTCCAGCACGGGACGCTTGAAGCCGTCCGGATACATCTCGCGGGCGACCCGGTTGAGGACGCGCAATGCAGCCTTAGCGTCAGCAACGACTCCGATCTCGGTGGGATAGTTCCGGCCGATCTCCTGCGGTTCAATGTCGATATGAATGACCTTGGAACCGGGGATGTTGAACGTATAGCCAGGATACCAGCTGGAACAATCGGCCTCTTTGAACCGGGTGCCCACGGCAAAGATGTAGTCCGCATTCAGGCAGGACTGGTTGACCAACTCGGTGCCCCAAAAGCCGGTCATTCCCAGCACAAGTGGATGGTTGTCCCGCAGCGCGCCCTTGCCCATGAGGGAATGCGCGACGGGCAGTCCCATATGTTCAACGAATGCACGCAATTCCTCACTGGCTTGCGCCAGCAGGATACCGCCGCCGACATAAGCAACCGGGTTTTCGGCCTTAGCCAGTGTTTCGACAATCTCTCGCGCTGTCTCGTCGTCAATCGACGGTTTCTTGAGCGCGCGCGTGTTTTCACGGATACGGTCGAAGCTGTCCGAGGGGATCACCTCTGAAAAGATGTCCATGGGGACATTGACCAGTACCGGCCCGGGCTGGCCGCTTTCAGCGAGATGGAACGCCTTTTCAAGAATCTCGGCCATCAAATCTGCACGGTCGACCCGCCAGGCGCGCTTTACGAAGGGTCGATAGATCTCCCACTGGGCGGCATCTGCGTGCAGGTTCACTTCCTGGTGTGGATGTTTGCCGTAGTAATGCGTAGGAATATCGCCCGCGATCACCACCATCGGGATGCAGTCCAATGCGGCGTTTGCGACCCCGGTGGCGCAGTTGGTCAGCCCTGGGGAGAGATGGGACAGCACCACCGAGGCCTTGCCCGTCACGCGCGCATAAGCGTCAGCTGCGTGACTGGCGATCTGTTCATGGCGAACGGTCACGAAGTCGATGGGACTTTCCGACAGCGCAGCCAGAACCGCGATGTTCGTGTGCCCACAAAGGCCAAATACATGCTTGACCTCACGGCGTTCGAGAAAGTCAACGATATGTTCGGCAACGGTCTTGCCTTCCAGTTTCGCTCCGTCCATCACGCGACCTCCTGTCCGTAGAATTCACCGAACAGGTCCGGCTCCGAGGGGCGATCCTCGGGGATCGGACGGCTGACCCAGGTGTAGTTCATCATGTGTTTCATGGTGACGTTTTCATTGGTGATGTTGCCGCCCCAGATGCCGCAACCCAGGCTGCTGGTCATAGGCATGCCATTGGTCCAAGCACCCGCGTTGGCCTTAGATTGAGGCTGTCGCACCATCATTCGGCTGACCGGAGCCAGACGCGCCAACCGATCTATGTGATCGTCATTATGGCTATAAATCCCGCAGGAATGGCCCTTACCTCCGGTATTGTAGATCTGGCTGACCGTTTCCAGCGCGTCATCGAACGTGTCGAAGTGATATAGCGCCATCAACGTGGTCAGTTTTTCCTTGGAGAACTTGTGCTGCGGGCCGATTTGCCCCTGATTTTCAACCATCAGAAACTTGCGATCTTCGGGGATGCTAAAACCGGCGACCTTGGCCGTTTGCTGGGGCGGACAGGCGATGGTCGGAAACGTACGGTTTCCCTTTTCGTCCCACATGGCCGCTTCGAGCATGGCCTTCTCTTCATCCGAACACAGGTAGCCGCCCTCGGCTTGAAGCGCCTTGACCATATCGTCGTAAACTGAGCGCTGGATGATGATGTTGCCGTCGGCCGAGCAGCCCGACCCAAAGTCGGAGGTCTTTGAAATTCGAGTGTTCTGCGCGGCGATGTCCAGATCGGCGGTTTCATCGATGACGATGGAAGAATTGCCCGCGCCGACGCCATAGGCCGGGCGCCCAGAACTGTACGCCGCTTTGACCATGGGTTTGCCACCCGTCGCCAAAGTCAGGTCGCAGATCTCCATCAGATGTTGCGTCAATGGGATCGACGGTTTGCGAATGGATTGGAACAAGTCCTCGGGGGCACCGGCAGCACGACAAGCTGCACGCATGACCTCGACCATTTCGAAGGTGGTATGGGCGGTTCGCGGATGCGGGCTGAAGATGACCGCATTCCGGGCGTTCGCGGCGGAGACACCGGTCACCGGTGGTGTCATGGCCGGGTTGGTCATGGGGATCAGAGACGCGATCACACCGGCTGGTTTGGCATATTTCACCAAGCCTTTTTCCTCATCCACCTCGACGATACCGGTCGATGGAGTGCGCAGGACATCCCGCAGCACCATGTGAATTTTAAATCGCTTCGCAGGACGCCCTTCGCGATCTCCGATGCCGCTTTCGTCCACGCCTTGCTGGGCCAGACGCGTGAAGGTTTTCTCGTTCCCCGCATACCATGCAATTGCCTGAGACAGGCGGTCCAGCCTGCCCTGATCCCAATCCTCGATCTCGGCCATAGCAGCGCGGGCGCGCGCCAGCATATCGGCCGCCATGTTGCGGTCGTTTTCAGTGAGCTCTTTGCCCATGATGATCCTCTTGGTGTTTTAGAATTGCAGCATCGGACACACGACGCTGTGACCGCGCCGCGCCGAATGTTCGCTTGGCGTGGCTGAGACAGCGACGCGCGTGTTCTTCATATCCCAACTCGGCAACGCGGCTTTGGTTGGGCAGTTCGATGGAATAGTCGACGGGCGGCATCCGTTCGATGATGCCGGTGAAATCGATCCAGCCCTCGCCGGGATAGAGCCGCGCATCGCGGGCCAACTGGATCATGCCCTCACGCGTATCCGCGATGCCAGGCAGGCAATCGGAGATATGCAGGAAGTGAAACAACTCCGAGGGGACATGCAGAAGCTCTCCGAGATCAACGCGGCTGAGGTGCAGATAAAGCGTATCGACCAGAATACCGCCGTTTGGCTGATCGGAGGCACGCACGATATCAAGCGCCTCATCCAGAGTGCGCAAGCGTGAAAAACTTGGGAACTCCAGGTCAACCGTCAGTCCGTAGGGTGCGGCCAGTTCGCAGGTCTCGGAATAGACGTCGATCAGAAAGTCACGATCATCGCGGGTGTTGGTCCACGCGCTCATGATCATACGTTTGGCGCCCAGTTCTCCGCCGATCTCCAACGATCGCTCAAAACTGCGCGGGTCGACATCTTCGGTGATACGCGCAATCTCAACATCTAGGACTTTAAGCCCAGTTGTGGAAAGAGCGGTCTTAGTCGCCCGAACCTGCGCTTTGTCGATCGGGGATTGAGTGAACTCGCCGGGCACATGCATCGGAATGAATCGGGGGCTGACGGCATCGTAACCGGCCCGCGCGGCGATATAGACCAGCTCGGGCGGCGTGCAGCCGATCAGCGTCAGATGCGCCAAGGAATAGAGAGAGGGGCTTGCGCCGGCCTCTTCGGGTTTCGCCATGAACGACAGCTCCAGGTGTCTGCGAATCTCAATTTCATCACACGTAGTATAAAATATCTGATATTTTATAAAATATCAACTTTAATGCTGAACAGGAAACGAAAACGCCCGGGCAAAGGCCCGGGCGTGTTTCCCATTTGTTAAGATAGAACCTTAGAGAGAGACCCAGTCCCCTCCGGACTGGTGAGAGCGCACAGAGGCATCAATGAACCGGACACCGTCTGCGCCTTGACCGACACCGGGATAGGTCAGCCAATCATTCGGAACGGTAACGCCATCCCGACGTGCGGCTACGGCCAAGGCAAATTCCGTATAGAGATTGGCCCAGGCTTCAATAATCCCTTCGGGGAAGCCGCGCGCGGTCCGGATCAGACGTTCCGCACCGGGTCCGATGCCGTGCCCGTGACCTCGGCTGATGATACGATCCGGCTCACCAAATCGATTGAACCTCAGCTGTTCCGAATTCTCGAGGTCCCATTCCAGACCTCCTTCGCTGCCGAATATCCGCAAGCGCAAACCGCCCCGATTTCCCGGGGCAAGGCGTGTCGCCATCAGGGTTCCCGGAACTTCGTTTTGGTACCGCGTGAACATGAACACCGTGTCTTCCAAAGGCTTTGGCGCGCCGCAGACATGAAACTCTGCCCGTAGGTCGGTCAAGGGCAGGCCCGAGACAAAACTGGCGAGATGCGCGGCATGGGTCCCGATATCGCCGACACAACTGGTCGGACCAGAAATCTTTGGGTCCAGCCGCCATTTGACGTGGGGCGCATCAGCAACATCATCGGGCGTCATCCAGTCTTGCATGAACTCAACGTGGATTTGGTTGATTTTACCGATGCCGCCTTCCGCCACGATTTGTTTGGCCTGACGGATCACAGGAAAACACGACATCGCATAGCCGACGGCAAAGACCTGCCTCGTGCGCGCAGTGATCTCCTCAAGCCCCTTTGCTTCGGCAACCTCATTGGTCAAGGGTTTGTCGCACAGCACGTCAATACCCGCCTCCAGAAATGCTTTGGCCGCATCGAAGTGAACATGATTTGGCGTTGTGATCATGACCGCATCTACGCCATCAGGCCGCGCCGCCTCGGCCCGCGCCATCTCGTCGAATGACGCATAACATCTGTCAGTTGGCAGGAACCACTCGGCCCCGCGTGCTTTGCTACGCGCGGCATCTGCGCTGAGCGCGCCTGCGGCGACCTCCCACCGGTCAGTCATCCGCGCGGCCGTTGCTTGCGTGACAGAGATACGCCCACCACCAACAACGCCCAGCCGCAAGCGGCGAGACAGGCGGGGGAAAGGACCATCAAAGTTCAGGTCTTCGGGTAAGAGTCTTTCAGCCATTCTGAACCTCCATGTCCGGAACCCGCGCGCCTTCCGGCAGAATTTCGACCGCCATGAAGATGCCGGGCGTGATCGTCTCGTATTGATGCCAGGGATAGTTGCCTTCGTCGTCATACATCGGCTTGTGTGTCGTGCCCGGCGCCATGAATTCTTCGAGATAGAGCGTCTCAACGTCCCGCTCACGACATTGCTGCATTTTACCGAAGCCAATGATCTGCGTATGCACTTCGCGAAACCCCGGTACTGGGCAGAACGGATGATCCTTGTGCAATCCGACATTGAGCGGAACCGAGCCGGAATGGTACATGGTCAATCCGACGTTACCCACGAAGACCTTCGGCGACATGTAGTGGCTGACACCGCGCAGACGCTCCTCCTGACGAACATCGTAGGCCGACGGCCAAGTATCTTTCACCCGCGAGAATAGCGCGCTGTCATCCCCATGGGCGTCGAAACCGTGGACAATGACTGCGCGTTCCACGCCATTAAGCGTGCTGTCTTGCACGATAACAGACGAAAGCGGTGCAACGGCCTGATCCTCGACCGAAAGACCCCGCTCCCCAAGGTTCAGAACGATGGCGCGACCCTCGACAGATATTCTGTCTTCATCAGTGATATGCTGGACGCGAAAGAATGGCTGAGCAAAGTCGAGTGTCTCAATCGGCATGCGCCAACTCCTTTCTCTCATCGTTCAGGAAATCGACCGGCAAAGGCTCCGGAACCGCGCAACGGCTTTCTATTGTCTGGTAGGCACCGAATTTCGGCGCTCGCTCGATTGCGTCCATGACCTCGAACACATGGTAGGCAAGCGCTCCACTCGCACGGGGTTGGCGTCCTTCTTGGGCCGCCAAGGCCAGATCCAAAAGGCCGAGCCCTCGGCTGTCTTCATTGAACCCGTGTTTGTTTTCGACCACCTGCCAGTCTTCACGACCGGATGGGCGCGGCTGATGAGACCAGCGCGAGGTGTCTCGTGTCTTCAACCAGACATCCCCCTGAAAAATGTTGGCACCATGAACTGGGTCTGGGTCTGGGATGCTGATGGTGCCGTTTTCACCGTAGATCTCGAACCGCGGAGTTTCGCTGTCCCAGACGTCGAAGCTCATGGTCATCGACCCTATAGCTCCGGATGAGAACTGAAGCAGGCTCAGGGAGTGCGTGTCGACCTCGACATCCATCCATTCGCCGTCGCGAGGGCCGTTTTCGATCATCCTTTTGTCGAACGTGCGCCGCGCCATTCCGGCGACTCGGTCTACAGGACCAAGACAACAAATCATGGCGGTTAGGTAATAGGGGCCAAGGTCCAGCAAGGGCCCGCCACCGGCCTGATAGTAGAAATCCGGGTTGGGATGATGGCGTTCTGTCCCGTGGGTACCGACATGGGCAAAAACCCCTGTTGGTTTGCCAATCGCACCCTCGTCGATCAAGCGCCGAACGGTCTGCCAGCGACCGCCCAGAAATGTGTCGGGCGCGCAACCGACCAGCAACCCCTTTTCAGAGGCCATATGCAGGATCGCCTTTCCATCAGTGCGGTTCATAACCAGTGGTTTTTCTGAGTAGACGTGCTTACCCGCCTCTAGCGCACGCAGACTGATTTCGGCATGCGCTGCCGGGATCGTCAGGTTCAGAATGCAATCAATCGTCGGATCGGCGAACACCTCATCGGGTGTGTAGGCCTTGGCGATGCCGTATTGATCCGCCTTGGCGCGGCTTTCCGAAGGATCGAGGCTTGCGCAGGCCACGACCTCGACGTTTGAGAATTTGGATAGTGTCTTTAGATAAATGTCGCTGATACGACCACAGCCAATAAGACCGACCCGGAAGGATTTCGATGTCTCACCTGTCATCATTCCTGTCTTCGTAGAGGGGTAAGTAATTTGGGGGCATCGGCCCTTTATTTCGGCCACCCTGCCCCATCTGCTCCCAAGCGTGGGCGAGTATTCCAACCGAGCGTGACAGGCAGAACAGCCCGCGCGACAAGGGTGCGGGAAAGCCAAGCTCGCAGAAAATCACAGCTGTCGCGCCGTCAATATTCATGGCAATGGGCCGACCGCCGCGTTGACGGCCGAGTTCGGCCTGAACCTCTTCTCCGATATCGGCAAACCGGCCAGAAACTGTGCCTTCTGCCGCTGCAGTTCGAACAAGTAGCATCAATCGTGGTGCGCGTGGGTCGACGGGCTTGTGAAACCTGTGACCAAAGCCCGAGACGATTTTGCCATACGTCTCGCGCCAGCTGTCCAAGCCATCCCGAACATTGTCATTCAACGAAGCTCCCGCCTCCATGCGAGCCGCAATATCATAGTACAGCTCGGCACACTGCTCTCCTGCCCCTCCATGCACGTCGCCCAGCATGTTCACCGCAGTTGCCATTGCATTGTTCAGGCCGACCCCGCAGGTGGCGGCCATACGCGCAGCCGCGATGGAAGGCGCCTGCGGACCGTGATCCACGCCTGCGACCAAAGCAGCCTCGAACAGGCGCGCTTGTGCGTCGCTGGGCAGATCGCCCCGCACCATCAGCCAGATCATCTGCGGGAAAGATACATTCCCGATCAGGTCCTCTATGGCGTTGCCACGAAAAGCGATCTGACCGGGCTTCATGTCGATGATGGAAGTACGCCACCATTGGCGAACGGCGCGCTCATCCATCGTCAGGTTTTCATGCAGCTCAGTCATTGAGTCTGCACCTCTTTGAGCGTCTGGGCTTTGCTTTGCGCGGCGAGGCGAATGGAGGCATTGCGCGCACCGTAACCGGCATAGCCCATGCGGCGTTCGACAATTTCGAAAAAGAAGCCATTAAAGATGGGGCGGCTGTAAATCTGAAAATACTCAGCACCCGCCGCTCGATCGTAGAGTATATTACCCCGGCGCAGTTGGGCAACCAAATCGTCATCCAATCCGAATGTCGCTTGCAGATCAGCGTAGTAGTTTTTAGGGATGGACAGGCTGGGAAAGTTGGACTTGAGCAACTGGGCTGAGGTTTCAAAAATATCATCCGACTGAAAGGCAATGTGCTGAACACCAGCCCCAAAACCATCTTCAAGGAATGACGCCGCCAGTGTTCGGCGCCCAACTGCCCCGTTCAGGTTTAAGCGCACTTCCCCTTCGGGACTTTCGATAGCCTGGCTTTGCACGACACCGGACGGGTCGGCGACGTTCATGATAGGGGATTTTGCCATCTCGAAAGTAGAAATATAGTAGAGCAGCCAGCTTTGCATCTCATCATGGCGCATCGTTTGGGCCAGATGGTCGATGCGGCGCAGACCGGCAGGCTGGGTCGCTTTGGTTTTCGCAACCGGCTCGAACTCGATGTCCCAGACCCGATGCAGATCGGATTTCTCATCAATGAAATGAACAACATTGCCGCCAACACCACGAATGGCCGGGATATCCAGTTCCCCTGTTCCCACCGGTTGTGAGAAATTCGGCGCGCCCAGCGCGGTCGCGCGCTGAACCGTCTGATCCGCGTCCTTGACGCGCAACCCCATGTCGCAGACCGAGGGGCCGTGACCCAGGAACGCCGAATGGGCAAATCCTTCCTTTTCGGTATTCACAACGATGTTTATCGCGCCCTGCCGCCACAGCTCGACGGATTTGGATACGTGTTTTCGCTCCATTCGAAAGCACATTGCTGACAGCATATCTGCCAGCTGCGCGCCGCTTACTTCATCAGCTGTAAATTCGACGAATTCGAAGCCTGACGCATAAACGCGCTCCGGCAGGTCCGGGATGCCGAAATCAGTTCCCGGCTCGGTCCGGGATACCTCATCCAGGAGGTTCACCAGCGACCTGTAGCTGTCTCGGGCCAGTGTCCCGTCACCGGGTTGAGGAGCTGCCTCGTTGACGCGTGCAATCGACCAAGGCCCCTTGTACCCGGCGCGGGACAACACCCGCACGAAGCCCGCAAGGTTCAGCGACCCAAGCCCCGGCAGAAGTCCAAAGTGCCGTTTGAGCCGACGTATATCCATCTCAAGCCGGGGTGCATCGGACAGTTGCACATGGAACAGCCGCTCTCCGGGAATGTCCCGAAGGCGGGCGGGTTTGGACCCGTCGGCAAGTGAGAAGAATGAGTTCAGGGCCAGCCCCAAATGAGGGCTGTCGATGGCTTCCACGACGCGTAACGCCTGCTCATCCGAGTGAACAAGATCTGACCATGGCAAGCCCATATAGGCCAGACGCATTCCCATCTCTTTCGCGATTTTGGCCGCCTCGCCCAGGTCTGCGATTACCTGTTCTTCGGTCACGGCGACATTGACCTCGAAGGCAGACCCGAAAAGCAGCAATTCCGTTCCCAACTCGCTCATCAGGTCGAGTTTGCGCTTCAGCCGATCAAAGGCGCGCTCCCGTCCGGCGTCGGCCTGACCTTCAAGGTTGTGGAAGGGTTGTAGCAGGCAAATCTTCAGGCCGAGGTCCGATGCAATCTCGCGGACTTGCGATGGCGGCCCGTCAAAAGCGGTCAAATCCGGTTCGTGTAATTCGACGCCCCCGAATCCCGCTTCAGCGATAGCACTCAGTTTTTCGGCCAGATCACCGGGGATCGACGTAGTCGAAACCGAGAGGCACATTATCCCTGATACCCGAACATACGCGGCAACCACAGGACCAGATCAGGCATCAGCATCATGATCACGAGGGCGAAGATGAGCACCGCCAGGAAGGCCCAAATCTCCGAGATGATTTCACGCAGCGGAATGTCCGTCACGGCGTTGATCACAAAGAGCAGAATTCCATAGGGCGGCGTAATCAGACCAATCATCGAGTTCACGACGACAAGCACTCCGAAATGCACCAGATCAATCCCAAGCGCTTCGCAGGTTGGAATGAACAGCGGCACGATCACCAGAATGATCGTCGTCGCGTCCAAAACGCATCCCAGCGCAAGGATCAGAAGGTTAACCAGGATCAGGAACACAATCGGGCTGACATCCGAACCTTCCAGCAAGGCTGAGATCGACTGCGGGATCTGTTCCTGAATGACGATGAAATTCAGAATGAACGCGCCACCAATGACCACCCCGACGGCGGCAGAAGAGCGCGCGCTGTCGACAAACACTTGGTAGAGGCCACGGAATGTCAGTGCGCGGTAGAACAACGCTGCCAGTAGCAGGGCGTAGAATGCAGCCACGGCTGCAGCCTCCGTCGGAGTAGTGACGCCGCCATATATGCCGTACAGCAGGATTGCAGGCATCAGCAGTGCCGGGAACGCGTTGGCGGTTTTTGCGGGCAACTCGCGCAGCGGAACAGGTTCTTCCAATGCAAAGTTCCGCTTTCCAGCCAGATAGTAGTTCATCGCCATCAGGACGACGCCCATGATCAGGCCCGGCAGAATCCCTGCCAGGAACAGCGACCCGATGGAGGCCTTGGAAACGAGCGCGTACAAAACCATCGGGATCGAGGGCGGAATGATCGGGCCGATGGTCGCCGACGCCGCAGTGATTGCGGCAGCATAACCTCGGCTGTAGCGGCCATCCTTGGTCATCATCTCAATGATGATCTTGCCGATCCCCGCAGCATCCGCGACAGCCGAACCGGACATACCGGAAAAGATCAGAGACGCCACAACATTGACGTGCCCGAGGCCGCCCTTGAACCGCCCGACCGCAGCGACGCAGAAGTTCAGCAAGCGGTCGGTGATCGACCCCGCGTTCATTATATTAGCGGCGACGATGAACAAAGGCACGGCAAGCAGGATCGTGCTCTTGTAGAAGCCTTGCAGGATCTTCTCGCCCGCGAGGGCGACGTCCAATCCGGCCGTACCCAGATACACCAATGAGGCCAAAAGGATGGAATAACCGATAGGTGTCCCGATGCCCGCCAGAAGAAAGAGAGCGAGCAGGCAGGAAAGAAGTTCAAAACTCATTTCTTAACTTCCTCGTCCTCTTCACCGTCGACACGGGGATGATCGTCAACCACGTTGTACCCAACGACCAGTTCCAACTCTGTCTTTGGTGGGCCATTGCGCATGACGTCGAAGAATAGCCACGCGTACCGCGCTGCGACGACCAGCATGAATACCGCGTAAATCGAGAATACTGTGCGCAACGGTATCTTCTCGCCGGAGAACGGATTGCGGACAGTCGATGTCTTGCGGATTTTCATCCAGTCGATGTAATCCCAGGTCGGCAGGAAACTGTAGAGCATTCCAATGACGATTGCTGCGGCTGCCAGCATCGCAAAAACCTGGCGGACGCGCCGGGGCACAGAAAGATAGATGATATCGAACTTCACATGATCCCGCTCGCGCACGATGAAAGCGCAGCTGAAGAAGATCACCCAGACCCAGAGGATGCCGATCAGTTCAAGCGTCCACCCGGCCGGGGTGAAGAAGTACCGTAGAAGGATTTGCAAAAGAAATATCAGGAAGATTGCCGCCAGCATCCCGCCGGCAATCGCTTCGGTCAGTCGGGAGAACCCCTTGATAAAGGCTTTCATAGTGGTCCTCCCTCCCTTGAATTACAGGGCTCAGTTGCCCAGAGCGTTGATCTGATCCAGAACACCATCCGGCCAGGAACCCGCGAATTCGCTGTCCAGATACATGGACTGTACCTGTTCGCGGAACGCTGCCAGATCGGGTTCGTAGATCTCCATCCCCTGCTCTTTCAGAAAGCTGACAAGATCTTCTTCTTTCTGAAGCTGTTTCTGACGCCCAGACTCAGCTGCGGCGTCGGCTGCTTCTTGCACCTTGGCCTGCTGTTCTGGCGTCAGCCCATCCCAAACCTCTTTGCCAATGGCGATATAGTTCAAGTCGACCAAGTGCGATGTCAGAACGATCTGATTGGTCACTTCGTAGAACTTCGCGTCTACGACGGTCGGCAGCGGGTTGTCCTGACCGTCAACCGCACCGGTCGACAAAGCGGTGTAAACTTCTGAGAACGCCATTGGTGTCGGGGCGGCACCCAGCGCTTTGCCAAGGAACTGCCACGCATCTGTGCCCGGCATCCGCAGGTTTACACCTTCCAGATCAGCCGGAGTGCTGACGGTCAGCTCATCCTTTGGCTGGCGCAGGTTCACCTGACGACGACCCAGATACATGACCGATAGCAGTTTGACGCCCAGTTCTTCTTCGGCCTTTTGTTTGAAGGCATCCATCAAGGGATCGTTGAAGACAGCCACCTGATGCGCGGCGTCCTGATGAACATAGCCTGCGGTAAAGATCGAAAACTCGGGGAAGAACTGTGCCAGTTCCTGCGCCGAGGTGATCGACATTTCCAGGTTGCCGCGGCTGATCGCGTCCAACTCTGTGCCTTGCGCGAAGATCGTGCCGTTATAGCTGGGCTCATAACTTGCGAAATCGGCGACCATAGGCGCGAAAACTTCGGCCATAGCGACAGAACGCTGATCGGTCTCCGACCCGGACGTCGCGAGGCGAAGTTGCACTTTGTCCTGCGCTAGCACACTGCTTGTTGCGCTGAACAGAACACCGGTTGCGACCAGGGCTGATACAGCAGCCCGGCGGGTAAGTTTGGTAATCACTTTGCTCCTCCCTGAGACATCATGATGCTTCTTTTTTGCGATTCAGAGTTTTGACCTATTTTGGACATTTTGCAAGATGTTTTACAAAATATCAGATATTTTTCATTACCTGCAATCTCTGTTGCTGCGTTTCCTGAAGGGTTCTTATCCTGACAGTCTCGCCAGTTCTGCAAGAATTCTGAATAGCTTCAATAACTTGAAGCGTTCTGAAACCTTCCCATCCAGATACAATCGGCTCTGCTTCGTTCCGAGCTACTTCAACAAAGTGCCTGAGCTGATTGACCAGTGGGTCAGACGCACCCTTCTTCAGCGCGGTTGATGAGATTGGTGTCCACCAATCCCTTTGCTCTCTCTGGTAACTCCACAGGCGAAGATCGGGAACAGACAACGAACCATGAGAGCCACCGATCATGTAGCTACTCTCAGTGGTTGAAGGATAGATTGGATATTCCTGAGACGTCATCTCCCAGCTCCACGGAGCGACGATGCTGTCGGACACACTTATGGTCCCGATCGCCCCACTTTCAAACGTCAACAGCGCGCCGGCGACATCTTCGTTGTCGTAACCCCGCTGCGATGCAGCCGACTGAGCCTGTACGGTCACGACTTCTCCGGCCAGGTACCGCAGCAGATCCACATCGTGGACAAGATTGACCGAGATGGGCCCTGCACCGGGTTTCTTTCTCCAGGGCGCAGCATCAAAATACTCGTCTGGCTTGTAGAACCAGCAATTCGCATGGACAGCGCGCACATCTCCAATCTTCCCATCGACAATGGCTTCCTTGGCCGACCGGATCAGAGGATTGTGTCGACGATGATGTCCGACCATCAGAGGCACATTGGCCTTCTCCGCTGCTTGAACAAGCTCCAGCGCAGCGGCGGCTTCCACGGCAATCGGCTTTTCGACGAGAACGGGACAGCCTTGTCGAACACAGGTTAGGCCTTGATCAACATGAAGCGTCGTGGGCGTCGCAAGCACAGCTCCGTCCGGCGTCTGGTTTGCAAACATTTCCTCAAGTGTCTCGTAACATGCGACCCCGTGCTCAACGGCGTAAGCACGACCTTCATCGCTGGGGTCGACCACCGCGACGAGATCAACATGGCGCAACGCTCGGATAGCGTCTGCGTGGCGGCGTCCAACAAGACCAATGCCGACAATGGCAATGCGAAAGTTCTTAGACACTTTGCTTCCTTCCGGAGGGTCCGGAAAATCCCGAAACCGATAATAGCGATCGAGCTGCTTTGCCCAACTTGGCCACGACCGTATTGGGGTTTTCGCGATTCCGCAATAATGTATGATATTTTTATTTTTACCATACATCAGTTTGGATTGCTGATGTCTCTGAAAAATGCTAATTCAACGAGGAAACTGATAATATCGGGTGAAACGCATGGCGAAACAGCCGTCTACGATAGGTGCAAGCACCTATCAGCGCATCAAGCGGGACATCATCTTCGGGGAGCTGCAGCCCGGCTCCAAACTGAAGCTGGACGCCTTGAAGGAACGCTACTCGGCAAGCCTTTCGACACTTCGTGAAACGCTGAACAGGCTCGCCAGCGACGGGTTTGTCGAAGCTCCTGAGCAACGGGGGTTCTTGGTCACGCCAGTTTCACAAGAAGACCTGACCGAGATTTCAGAGCTGCGCGTTCTGCTGGAATGCCACGCGTTGGAGTTGTCCATTGCGAATGGCGACACGGACTGGGAAGGAAACCTGGTTGCAGCACACCACAAACTTCACCTGATGGAGCAGCAGCTTCTCAAGGGCGACGAGTCCGAGAAAGAAACCTGGAAACGATATGATTGGGAGTTTCACCAGGCGATGATCGCGGCCTGCAACTCCAAGAATCTTCTGTCTCTGCACTCGATCATCTACGACAAGTATCTGCGGTACCAGATGCTCGTGCTGACCTATCGCGGCGAAGAGGCCGTCAAGGAACATAAGGGCATGTTCGATGCCGCATTGGCCAGAGACGCGGGCACCGCAAAGAAACTGTTGGAAGATCACATCCGAAACGGCCTCACCCACACGTTGGAGGCTATGTAAGGCGGCATGCTGATTGCGTGCTTCGACGTCTTCAGGTCGATTTGGCGGGGAATATCTCAAAATTCTACATCTAAATCGAGAAGTTTGTGAAGCGGCCCATTTGTATGTACCGGCTGCTGTTCGCAAATGATTTCTGGCATGCTCTCGGAAGTCGCTCTTATGTATCCGGCCTGTTGATCGACACGCGGGTCGTGGCCTTGTTGGGGTTACGCTCGCACCGTGATCTCATTACCGGACAAGTCATTGTCGACTATTTGGGCCGTCAGATTCTGTGGGCGTAGTATTTCCGTTCCATGCTTTCGATCTGTCGCGAACTCCTTTGCGTCGCTTCGGCTCAGACGCCGATAGCAACCTCGTCTCTTTGCGCATCAAACGCAGTTTTGTGTCTCAGTATGCTCCAGGCCATGCGCGCCAGTTTATTGGCAAGCGCGACGGCGGCCTTGTTTCGATGCATGCGGCCGTAAGCGCGCGCCAGCCAATCGCCAAAGCTGAAGTCGGGCCAACGATGCGGTCGCATCATGATGATCTTCGCCGCCTGAACGAACAGCATCCTCAGATACCGACTGCCGCGTTTGGAAATGCGCCCTAACACTGTGCGACCGCCGGTGCTGTATTGCCTTGGAACCAATCCCACCCAAGCCGCAAAGTCGCGTCCTCGATCAAAGGCCTCACCTTCCCCAACCGCCGCAACCATTGCTGTAGAAATCATTGGGCCAATACCTGGCACCGTCATGACGTTGACGCAGTTCTCTTCAGTGCGACTAATCTCTTCAATCTCCTGCGACACCTTGTCGATGCGATCGTCCATCCACATCCAGTCACCGTAAAGACCGATCAGGATCGACCGCATGCGCGGCGATATCTCGTCCTTGCGCTCCTCCAGGATCGCTTCGAAGGAATTCTTCAGCGCACGCAGACCTTTGCGCACTGTGATGCCCTGTTCGATAAGAAAGGCCCGGATCTGATTGATCGTGGCAGTCCGACGTGACACCAGACGCGATCTGACCCGGTGCAGGGCTTGAAGGTCGAGCTGATCCTGGCTCTTCTCGGACACGGTTTGGAGGTTGGGCCGAAGCGCGGCTTCGGCAATTGCCTCTGCGTCGTTGTAGTCGTTCTTCTGACCTTTGTTGAAAGGCTTCACATAGATTGCGGGGATGATCCGGGGCTCAAAGCCCATCTCGCGCAGCGTCCGGCTGACAAAGTGAGCGCTCAGGCACGCTTCCATGCCTACGATACATCGAGGCAACTTCGCGAATGTCGCGACCAGCGCCAGCCGCTTGATCTGTTTGCGGAGGACACGCTGTCCCGATAGATCGAAACCAACAATGTGGAAGGTGTCCTTACCGATATCGATGCCTATCGACATCAGCTCATCAAAGTCGTTCTTCGCCATGCTACTTCTCCGATTTGCAGAAATAGGCAAAGCCTAACCTGCTGGGTGAAGCAGCCGGTACATCCCATTACCGGACATTCGAACCGCCTTCAAGATGCCGCGGTCGCAGCCCGCATTCCGGTCATTCGCTGCAAGTGCAAATTTTGCCGCTGCACGAAGTCACAAAGCGCGAACTTTTCCGACATTGGATATTCGGACTTTTCTGTTGCAGCATTCGCTCGCCCACGCAGCGCGCCCAACTGCGCAGCCCGATGAAAACGGAAAGCAGGAGCATCAAATACCCCTGCCATTCTGGGGCCGCCAGGACAGGCTTAAGCTTGTAGGCCCTCTTGCGCCGAGGACCGTTGCGACAGGCCCAAAGACATCAGGGACGCACCGGCGAATATCAGATTCAGGCCGGCAAGAACCCCCAGCATAACCAGGGACGAGCCGTTGACGATACCGGTCAGGATCAGGCCGCCAAGCAGGATGGCCATCGCGCCGGACGCAATCATCAGCGCCATGGGCCGCTCCTGACGCGACCGAATAGCGATCACGATCCGCAACACGCCTTCGGCCAGAAAGACCGTGCCAAGCGCAAGGGTCAGTGCTAAAACGCCGCCGAACGGATCAAGCAATAAAACAAGCCCTGCAAGCACGTTCAGAAAACCGATGGCCAATAGCCAAAAGAACCCTTTCCATGCCTTTTCCACAAATGCTTGAATCGCTGTGACGATGCCTCCGCCGAGTAGAGCCACGCCGATAAAGGCTTCGACGGCGAGCGTGGACATCAGCGGGAAGGCGATGGCGCACAGCCCAACGCAGAGTATGGCGACGCCGAGCACGATCAACCAGACCGGTTGAGGCTGCCAACCGGCGGCCTCTTCCATAAGCGTGGGTTTCGGAGCGGTATCAGTAGCTGAATCAGTCATGTCGACCTCCGGGATCAGGGTTTAGGCGACCGACTTGTCGAGGTGATCGCGATAAGCGGCAACGGCGGCGTGCAGGGCCTCCCAATGGTTCTTTGCCTGATCGTGCGCATCGGTCACGGCGTCTTCGCCTTCTTGCTGGATGCGGTCGGCAAGGTTGGTGACTTTGTCTTTTGCTTCCTGCAGATCGGATTGCAGCTTTGTTACCTGCTCCTTGGTCCACGTATCAGTGGCGTCGCCCGCGTCCTTGACCTTCTGCTCGAACGACTTCAATTCGTCCTCGACACGCGCATAGTCGTCTTTGGCTTTCTGTACGAATTCGGAAAATGTTGTCATGGTTCAGTCCTTTCATGGGTCATATTTTTGCTGGGCCCGTTTGAGCGCCATGACCCGGACCCTCGCAAATCCCCGGCAGGCGTCCGAGTGAGTCACGGTTAAACCGCCGGGCTGTCTTGTGACGCGGCCCGTCATCGGACAAAGTTGAGCGACGGAGGGAAACATGCTTGCCGAAGTAAGCTCTGCCATAGATCCGCGCGCCATTCAGGAACAGTTGAAGCGCATCCTCGTCAGTCCGCATTTTGCGGATACCACACGCCTGAACCGCTTTCTGTCGCATATTGTCGGCGAAGCGCTGGCCGGCCGGTCCGAGACGCTGAAAGGCTATGCGATCGGCATTGACGTATTCGACAAGCCCGAGGATTTCGACCCCACCATCGACACGATCGTCCGGGTTCAAGCCAACAAAATGCGCAGTCGGCTGGATCTCTATTACGCTCAGGAAGGGAACAACGACCCGGTGAGGATCCATATTCCCAAGGGTTCCTACGCGCCGGTTTTTGAGATCGCATTTGATCCAGAACGCCGGACCGATGCTGAGACACTTCAGACGGTAACCGGTCGGGTTGCGGTGGCGGTGATGCCCTTCGACAACCTAAGCGGAGACCCGTCTCAGGAATATCTGGCGGATGGGTTCACCGAAGAAGTTATCTCGGCCATCGCCCGGTTTCGCGAGGTGAGTGTGCTGTCACGACACGTCACTTTTCGCTTTCGCGGGCGCGGGCGCGATCCGCGCGCAGTCGGAAGCGAACTGGATGTGCAGTATCTGGTTGAAGGCAGCGTGCGTCATTGGAACAACAAGCTTCGCGTGACAGCCCAATTGATTGACGCGCAAACTGGCCAACAGGTTTCCACCGACACTTATGACCGCGACCTGAGCGCGGACAGCCTGTTTGAAATTCAGGACGACATCGCCGCGCGGATCGCCACGGAAATCGCAGAACCCCATGGGGTAATCCATCGAACGGGTGCGGTGCAGCGTAGCGCGCAGACGCACACCCTGGACGCCTATCAGTGCCGGTTACTGGCCAGCGAATACTGGCGTGAACCCAACGCTGAAAAGCACGGAAAAGTTCGCGACCTGCTGGAGCGCGCCGTTGAGATCGATCCCGAATATGCCGGGGCCTGGGGAATGCTTGCGATTGTCTACGGGGACGAAGTGCGCGGAGGCTTCAATTTCCGCAAATCTCCGGCGCCATTTGATCGCGCGCTGGACGCCGCGCAGCGGTCGGTAGCCCTAGACCCCCTGAATGCAACCGGTCAGCACGCGTTGTTTTTGACCCATTTTCATCGCGGCGAATTCGAAAGCTTCGAAGACGCCGCCGCTAAAGCCTTGCGAGCCAATCCAAACTACCCGGACATGCTGGCTGATCTGGCGGCCTGCTTTGCCCTGCGCGGAGATCTCGACCAGGCCGCCAGACTAAGCGCCCGCGCGATCGAGCTGAGCCCCAACCCGCCTGGCTGGTACCATGCGAGTACATTCCTGATTTGTTTTATGAACGGTGACTATAGCAGTGCGCGTTCAGCCGCCCGCAAGATCGGTGGCGGCATGTGGAATGGTTCTGAAGTGCTTGAGCTTATGTGCATCCCTTACACGGAACAGGACGCCGACCTGGATTCAACCCTGTTGGCCCTGAAGACCAACATTCCCGATGTAGACCGTTTTATCCGGACGCTATACGCGATCTGGCATGTGCCATCAGACATCTCACAGAAAATGACCGAGGCGCTGCGCACAACCGGGGCGCTGGACTGAGGTTCGGCCTTCAGGTATTTAACGGTGACTCACTCTGCCCATTGCGCGGCTGCCAGTAGGAAGGTTCTGAGATCGCAGTCAGACCCGGAAACGAACTATGCTTACTCTGCCTCAGCGCCTTGATCTGATGAAACTGGCGACGGATATTGCAAAGACCAAGGCCAGCTGGTCCGAGGAAAAGCCAACCAAACTGGAAGAGGAAGTCCTTTCTATATTCGAGCTGCTCAAGCCAAGTATCGAAAGCGGCAGCGCGTTTGAGAACACCAGCATGTCCGATGTGAAAACCGCCGTTGATGTCGCCTCGACCATTGACGGATTCCTAGAATAGTCGACCCGTCGTCACAAACGCAATCGACGCCGCTTAGCGTCAGGATCTCGCTTGCTTACCGTTCAAACAACTATCTAGAATGATCGGCCCTATGCTGACTTCACCCCTTAGTCTACATTCTGCGGCGCGGCTCGTCGAACCTGCCGTTCGCTGCTATTGCGAAATTGTCCCCCCAGCGAACAGACAGTCCGCGGGACAAAGCGTCGGTTCGCTGCGGGCGCTCGAACGGCAGTTGCTGGTGGATCGCGAATGCTGCTCCTTTCAGGTCAAGCGGGATGATAATCTTTCGTTGCAATTGCAAGCAGGCTAGTTGGACTTTGAAGTTGGCAGACGTCAGCCTTGTATTTCACCCTGTTCGCATTTGAGCAGCGGGTATTATACCAGCTCAAGAATTTGTGTTTGCGATGCTTTCGGCACCTACGGATACGAGTTGATTGAACCAAGTTTCAATCTTACGTATTTCGACAGTAAAAATTATGTTCATTATCATGCGCTTATCAAGGCAAAGCGTAATTACTAAAATTTTAGTTTGACAGCCGCGCCAAATATCACCGATGCTGAATGCCATCCGGTCTGCGCCGGATCACATAATCTTGGGAGGAGACAGATGCGGAGACATCTACTTTCCGCAGTGGCGGCAGCGGCCGTCATTGCGGGGCACGGTCCTGCTTGGGCCGACGAAGCCGCAGCACAACGTTGGATTGACGACGAATTCCAGCCATCGACCTTGTCGAAGGACGAACAGTTGTCTGAAATGAAGTGGTTCATCGAAGCTGCACAACCGTACTCGGGCATGGAAATCAATGTCCTGTCCGAGGGTATCCCGACGCATTCCTATGAATCCGAGGTTCTGACAACGGCGTTCGAGGAAATCACAGGGATCAAGGTCAATCACCAGATTCTCGGCGAAGGTGAAGTGGTTCAGGCTGTTCAGACTCAGCTGCAAACCGGACGGAACCTGTATGACGGCTATGTCAACGACAGCGACCTGATCGGAACACATTCGCGCCTTCAGCTGGCCTATCCGCTGACAGATATGATGGAAGGCGACTGGGCAGCGACAACTTCGCCGACGCTGGATCTGGATGACTTCATGGGCATTCAGTTCACCACCGGCCCAGACGGTAAATTGTACCAGCTTCCAGACCAGCAGTTCGCCAACCTCTACTGGTTCCGCAAGGACTGGTTCGATGACGAGGACAACAAAGCCGCGTTCAAAGAGAAATACGGCTATGATCTGGGCGTTCCGGTCAACTGGTCGGCCTATGAGGACATCGCCGAGTTCTTCACCAATGACGTGAAAGAAGTCGATGGCGTCGCGATCTATGGCCACATGGACTATGGTAAGCGCGCGCCTGACCTCGGATGGCGCATGACTGACGCCTGGCTGTCGATGGCTGGTGCCGGTGACGTGGGTGAGCCGAACGGCGTTCCCGTCGATGAATGGGGCATCCGCATGGAAGCGGGCACCTGTAACCCTGTCGGTGCGTCCGTGTCGCGTGGTGGTGCCGCAAATGGTCCGGCTGCGGTCTACGCGATCCGCAAGTGGGATGAGTGGCTGCGGGCATATGCGCCTCCGGGGGCTGCGTCCTATGACTTCTACCAGTCGCTGCCGGCACTCAGCCAGGGCAACGTGGCCCAGCAGATCTTCTGGTACACCGCCTTTACCGCAGACATGGTAAAGCCGAAGTCCGAAGGCAACAACACTGTGGATGACGAAGGCACGCCGCTGTGGCGGATGGCGCCTAGCCCGCACGGCCCGTATTGGGAGGAAGGCCAGAAGGTTGGTTATCAGGACGTGGGTTCCTGGACCTTCCTGAAGTCGACCCCCGAGGATCGTGCCCAGGCGGCTTGGCTCTATGCTCAGTTCGTAACGTCCAAGACGGTTGATGTGAAGAAGTCCCATGTGGGTCTGACCTTCATCCGCGACAGCTCGGTCAACCATGAATCGTTCACCGAACGCGCACCCAAGCTCGGTGGTCTGGTCGAGTTCTACCGCTCGCCCGACCGTGTGGCATGGTCTCCGACCGGCATCAACGTGCCGGATTATCCGAAGCTGGCCCAGATCTGGTGGCAGCAGATCGGTGATGTGAACTCGGGCGCCTTCACCCCGCAAGAGGCGATGGACCGTCTGGCCGAGGAAATGGATATCACCATGGCCCGGATGCAGGCCGCGGATGAAAGCGCCGGTGTCTACGGTGGCTGTGGCCCGCGCCTGAACGACCCGCAGGACCCTGCCTTCTGGCTGGAAAAAGCGGGCTCGCCCAAGGCCAAGCTGGAGAACGAAAAGCCGCAAGGCCAGACCGTCAACTATGACGAACTGGTCAAGCGCTGGCAGTCTCAGTAAGCCCTAGCAACCGGGGATGCCGCTTTAGGCATCCCCCACGACCACAGTGCAGGCGCACTGAAGGACCGGAATCCACGGACATGATCGAACTTCAAGATGCCACCAAACGGGTTGGCAATGTCATCCATATCAAGCCCACCAACCTGAAGCTGCAGACCGGCCATTTCAACGTGTTGCTGGGCGCTACCGGATCGGGCAAGACCTCTCTGATCAAGATGATGGCCGGGCTGGACCCAATCGCCTCGGGCAAGGTCTTGATGGATGGGCAGGACGTCACCAAACTGAACACGCAGAAGCGGCAGATCAGCCTGGTGCATCAGTTCTTTGTGAACTACCCGCATATGACCGTGTTCGACAACATCGCCTCTCCGTTGCGTGTTGCGGGCATGGCAAAGTCCGAGATCGAGGGCCGCGTGGAAGAAGCCGCCGATCTGCTTCAACTGCGCCCGATGTTACGCCGCCGCCCACATGAGTTGTCGGGTGGGCAACAACAACGCACCGCGCTGGCCCGTGCGATTGCCAAGGAAAGCCGCGCGGTTTTCCTCGACGAACCGTTGGCAAACCTGGACTACAAACTGCGCGAAGAACTCCGCGAGCAATTGCCCGACCTATTCGCAGGACGTGGCGCAGTCGTGGTTTACGCGACATCGGAACCGGAAGAGGCGCTTTTGCTGGGGGGCTACACAGCACTCATGGAGGACGGCCGCGTCACTCAATTTGGCCCGACCGCTGATATCTATCGAAACCCAGAAAACATCGCCGCCGCGCGCGTGTTCTCTGACCCGCCGATCAATGTGGGTCGCATAACCGTCTCGGACGCACAGGCTCAGTTGGCAGGCGGCGGCGGATGGGCGGTCTCGGGCATTGCGGATGGGGATTACATGGTCGCCGTGCGGCCGCATCGCGTGACACCTTTCCGAACGTCGGATGCAGATGTGGAATTAACGGGCCGCGTGATCGTGACCGAGCTGTCGGGCTCGGATTCCAGCGCACATTTCCAGCATGGGGATGATGCTTGGGTGTCGCTTGCTTCAGGTGTCCACCCCTATCAGGTGGGCGAGGATCACAGTTTCTATATGAACCCGGCCCATTGCCGGTATTTCGGCCAAGACGGCAAAAGGGTGGCCTGACATGGCACAGATCAAACTTTCGAACCTGCGACACAGCTACATGCCTAACCCAAAAGGGCCTGAGGATTACGCGTTGAAGGAAATCGACGTCACTTGGCGCGATGGCGGGGCCTATGCGCTGCTGGGGCCTTCGGGTTGCGGCAAATCCACCTTGTTGAACATCATCTCAGGCCTGCTGACGCCGTCTGAGGGTCAGATCTTATTTGATGATCAAGACGTGACCGCCTTGCCACCCGATCAGCGCAACATTGCGCAGGTATTCCAGTTTCCGGTGATCTACGACACTATGACCGTGGGCGAAAACCTGGCCTTTCCGCTGAAAAACCGAGGCGTTGATCCGGCAACAATCAAGCGTCGCGTTGATGAGATTGCCGAGATGCTGGACGTCACCGATATGCTGAACACCCGCGCTTCGGGTCTAAGCCCGGATAACAAGCAAAAGATCTCGATGGGCCGTGGTCTGGTCCGCGATGACGTTAACGCGGTAATGTTTGACGAACCGCTCACCGTGATCGACCCCCATCTGAAATGGAAACTGCGGTCCAAGCTGAAAGAGCTGCACCAGCGTGTGCAGGCCACGATGATCTATGTGACCCACGACCAGACCGAGGCGCTGACTTTTGCCGACGAAGTGGTCGTAATGCAAGAAGGTGAAGTGGTGCAGATCGGCACGCCGGTTGAACTGTTCGAGCGGCCTCAGCACACGTTCGTCGGCCATTTCATCGGATCACCCGGCATGAACGTTTTGCCCTGCGAGGCCAAGGGCGACCGCGCGGTGTTTGAAGGGCACGAGGTCGTGCTGGAGGGTCCGACCCACGGTGACGGAGGTCGCACCGATCTGGGTATCCGCCCCGAATATGTGGGTTTTGGCGATACCGGTATCCCGGCGCATGTGACCAAGGTTTCCGACATTGGCCGCCACTACGTGGTCAGCGCCATGGTCGGCAACACCGCGCTGAAGGCTGTGACGGAACATGAGGTGCCCGAACCGGGAACGCAAGTCTTCCTGCAATTCAAACCAGAACAATCGCGCGTCTATCGCGACGGCTGGATCGCAACCGAGGAGCGGGCGCAATGAGAACAGAAAACCAAAAAGCATGGTTCTTTGTCCTGCCGGTGCTGGCGCTGGTCGCGTTCAACGCGCTGGTGCCGATGATGACGGTGGTCAACTACTCGGTGCAGGAAACCTTTGGCAACAATCAGTTCTTTTGGGAAGGTCTGGGCTGGTTCGAACAAATCCTGCGATCCGACCGGTTCCAAGCGGCCCTCGGTCGGCAGTTCCTGTTCACCTTCCTGATTCTGCTGATCGAGGTGCCTTTGGGCATCATCGTTGCCCTGTCCATGCCGCGCAAAGGGTTCTGGGTACCTGTCTGTCTGGTGCTGATGGCCCTGCCGATGCTGATCCCCTGGAACGTGGTCGGCTCGATGTGGAACATTTTCACCCTGCCGAAAATCGGACTGATGGGATATTTCCTGAATGACGTTCTGGGCATCAACTATGACATGACACAACAGCCGCTGTCGGCCTGGATAACGGTCATTGTCATGGATGTCTGGCACTGGACGTCGCTGGTGGTGCTGCTGTGCTATGCGGGCCTCGTGTCGATCCCGGATGCCTATTACCAGGCCGCCAAAATCGACGGGGCCAGCCCGTGGTCGGTGTTCCGCTACATCCAGCTGCCGAAGATGAAGACCGTCCTGACCATTGCCGTTCTGCTGCGCTTTATGGACAGTTTCAATATCTATACCGAGCCCTTCGTTCTGACGGGCGGCGGTCCCGGCAACTCAACCACCTTACTGTCGATCGACCTTGTGAAGATCGCGCTTGGACAGTTCGACCTCGGCCCTGCGGCCGCGATGAGCCTGATCTATTTCGCCATCACGCTGCTGGTTAGCTGGGTCTTCTACACTCTGATGACAAAGGATGACGCGCAATGAAGAAGCGGTCTCTTATCCCGATCCTCTATATCGCGTTCCTGATGCTGCCGATCTATTGGCTGGTGGCGATGTCCTTCAAGACCACGAATGAGATCCTGTCGGGCTTTTCCCTGTTCCCCCAGACTTTTACGCTGGAGAACTACATCACCATCTTCACTGATCCGACATGGTACTGGGGCTATATTAATTCGATCATCTACGTGACAATTAACACCGTGCTCTCGGTCTGTGTGGCGCTGCCTGCGGCCTACGCGTTCTCGCGCTATCGGTTCCTGGGCGACAAGCAGCTGTTCTTTTGGCTGCTGACCAACCGGATGGCCCCGGCCGCCGTGTTCGCCCTGCCCTTCTTCCAGCTCTATTCGTCGATCCACCTGTTTGACACCTATCTGGCCGTGGCGCTGGCACACACGCTGTTCAACGTGCCTTTGGCGGTGTGGATATTGGAAGGTTTCATGCGCGGCATCCCCAAGGAACTGGACGAAACCGCCTATGTTGACGGCTATTCCTTTCCGCGTTTCTTCGTGACGATCTTCCTGCCCAACATCAAAGCAGGCGTCGGCGTCGCAGCCTTCTTCTGTTTCATGTTCTCATGGGTCGAGATGCTGCTGGCCAAAACCCTGACCGCGGTCGAGGCCAAGCCCATCGCCGCCGTGATGACCCGCACCGCCTCTAGCGCGGGGTATGAGTTGGGCTTGTTGGCTGCCGCCGGAACGCTGACCATCATCCCCGGCGCAATCGTCATCTGGTTTGTCCGCAACTACATCGCGCGTGGTTTCGCGATGGGCCGAGTGTGAGGTTCGACATGCGTAAACTTCTTCTCTCCCTTCCATTTCTGCCTTCCATGGCTGCGGCTCAGCAGGCCGGCTGGGGCAGCGTCGGCCAGCAAGAGGAAAAGGGCTTTTCGTGGACTGATCCACTGTGGCCCGATTTCTGGATGGCCTGGACTCCGGCTACACTTGCGCTGTTTGTCGGCATCTTCTCGGCCATTGCCTTGATCGGCGTACTGGAAGGGTTCAAATTCCGCGACGGGATCGAACGACGTGGCGTACTTGGGCTGACAACGACGCTGGGTGACCGTCTGTTTATTACCCTTCTCGGATCGGCCTACATCTTCCTCTCTTGGCTTGGGTTGGTGGGTCAACCGGTCTGGACACCTCTTTTTCTGTCCATCGGTTGGGGCATCTTCGTCTTCTGGAAAGTTTAGGCTTTGCGAAACAGCGAAAGGATGCTTGTCTGTCAGGCATACTAAAAAATGGCGACACCGAGATCGATGCGAAAGAAAAAGACAACAAATCTGCTGACCGAAGTGGAGCTTGAGTTCATGAACGAACTCTGGGCTCTTGGTCAGGGTTCGGTCCGTGAAGTCCTTGATCGCCTGCCACCTGATCGCAATCTGGCCTACACGTCAGGCGCCACGATTCTGCGGATCCTTGATGAAAAAGGGTTTGTCGAAAGCGAAAAGAACGGCAAGTCGCTGATCTACAGACCGCTTCTGGAGAAGGACAGGTATCAGTCGCGGTCGCTGCAGAATCTGTCCCGGACCCTGTTTGACGACACACCTGCGACGCTGGTTGCAAGGCTGGTCGACGATGAGGGGCTTACAGAAGATGACCTAGAGGAGATTCGAGCACTGGTAGAGAGGAGACTGCAAAATGACAGCGGTTAAACCGGTTCTCGATGCGTTTCTCGAGTTCAACATTGTGCTTGGATTGTCGGCACTGATCTGGCTCGTCGTGCGCGGAGGCCTTGGGTTGACGCCCATGCGGTACGGCTTTGTTGCTCAGCTTCGTTCGCTCAAGATACTTTGCATCGGCGTGATGCTCAGCCCGGTTCTGGCGATGGGTGTTTCGAGTTTTGTCGCTCAGGTATGGCCTGGGCGTGTTGTCGCGCTGGGGGATATTGCAGTGGCGGCCTATCTGCGCGGCGAAATCGCCATGCCGGCTGCGCAGTTCGAAACCCTTTTGAATACGCGCGAACGCTGGGTTGATCATGTCCTGTCCGGCGGCTCGGTCTTTGTGACGTGCGCGTTGATTGCGGTGTCTCTGATGGCGGCTGTTCTGGCAATTCGGGTTGCCCTTAACGCGCTTGCAATTCGCAACGCGGTACGATCCAGCTTTCTGTGGCGGCAATCCTCTAAGGTGGATATCCGTATCTCGGATCGCGTCACCGTGCCATTTGCAGTGCGCGGCCTTCGTCGCCGCCACGTCGTTTTGCCCAGCCATCTGCTGAACTCGCCGCGCGATCTGCGTTTTGCTCTGGCGCATGAATTCCAGCACATCCGCGCATTGGACGTGGAATGGGAACTGGGTTTCGAACTTCTGCGCCCGCTGCTGTTTTGGAACCCGGCCTATCTGGCCATAAAGCATCAGTTCGACCGGCTTCGCGAGCTAGCCTGCGATCAGTCCGTCGTCTCGCGCAAAGGCATTGACGCGACCGACTATACCGCCTGCTTGCTAGAATACTGCACACGTTCGGTGAAGCTGAAGAGCCCTCGTATTCTTCATGTGGCTTTGGTGAACGGGCAGAAAGCAAAACATGTTCTGCGTCAGAGGGTGATTGCCTTGACCGATGCGCCCGCGGCGACCACACAATTGTCGGCGATTTTCATTGGATTGACGCTTTCTCTGGTTGTTGTGCTTGCCATTGGGTCAGCCTCGGTGCGTCAAACTCAGGATTGGAGCCATGATCGTCTGATGCTTTCGACGGTTGTAAATCTGGAACGGCTTGAAGCTCGGAATCAGGGAAATTGATAGGCCGAGTATTAAGTCCGGCGTGGGTTGGAGAGACGGCCTCACGGGTATTGCTAACAAGCTGCTCGCAGATTCGGCGTTACAGTACTGCTGGTTTTCAATGATTCTGGATTCAAAGTACCGCTATCAACGGCTTTAATGCGGGCGTTCCTGTTGCTCGACATCGATTGACCGAGAACGATTTGAAAGCAGCCAATGGTCGTTCCGAACTGCTGCAACGCAGCATCGCCACCTGTAGATGAAGGTCAGCCATGGGTCGCCTTGTGCAGGCCAATGGCAGCAATCAGAGCATCGACGTCACTCGTGCGCGACGCAGCATTTGTCAGATTGGGCTCACTGCAGATCTCGGTGCGGAAGCAGCACAAGTCCCTACCCCGTTCTCCACGACATATCTAACGGCCGTTAGCAGGCCACTGCTGCCAAATCGGATGCTGCACTGCAACTGCATCAAAGCGCTCGTTCTAAGGCCTCCAAATTGATCAGGACGTGGATTTTCCTGATTAGTAATTTGCCCCCTGTGAGCATATGCTACATCCCAGAAAGCCCGGCATTGGTGTTCAAAAGAAACTGACGGAAAACTGGGCTGCTTGCCGCCCCAATCCCGCGTGCGTTTTCCCCAACAGCCGCAGCTTCTACAACCGGAGGAATCAAACCGCGTTTGTCTTGGTTGACTAGGTAACGACGAACCCGTGAGACCAGCTCCTCCCGTATTTCAGATGGGAATGCGCCGTCGATAAAAATGGCCTCAAAGTCGATGACCGCGCAAATAGACAGCGCGGCCTTCGCCAATTCCTGTGCCGTGGCACCGATCCATGGTTCGACATAGCGAGAAATGCTGCTCCAATCCTGCGGCTTTTCCCACAAAATTCCCGGATCGACACCCGCTTCTATCAGCCTGTCCTCGAGCAGAAACAGAGATGCAGTGTCGGTGCTGTCAGACGAATTCGAACCAGTCTCAGTGTGCCGCGGGAACCGCGAACCTATTCGGAACAAAGTTGACGCCACTCGGCGAGAGCGGCGGTGCGGGTCAGCTTGAAGGTGTCTCGACTGGCTAGCGATCTTTGCTGGTTGAAGTGGTTGTAGACGGAAGAGTGGACGGAGGCGAATTTCTGTAAACTTCGCATGCGCCTGAAACGTTGCATCGCGCGTTCGCGTCGTCGAAACGGCAGGTGCGAATTCTCGACGCGGTTGTTGAGCCACCTGCCCGTCTGTTGTTTTTCGAGCGCGCCCATTTCTCTGAGCGCAGCCTTGTAGGAAGCGAAGCGATATGTGACGATCTCTTCGGCGCAACCGTGCCGCTTTATCAATTTCTTGAGGAATTTCAATGCCGCTTGCTTGTTTCGACGTTTGGTAACAACGGCTTCCAGCACCTCACCTTCGTGATCAACGGCCCGCCAGAAATTATGCCGCTTGCCATTCACCTTCACGAAGGCCTCGTCCACGTGCCACTTCCATTTGGAGAACGCGCGCAGTTGCTGAACACGCTTTCTTCGGATCTCAGCAGCAAACATTGGTCCAAACCTGTTCCACCAATATCGGAAAGTTTCGTGGCTCACGTCGATGCCTCGCTCGTGCAACAGATCTTCGACATTCCGAAGCGAGAGCGAGAATCGGATGTACAGCATCACCGCAAGGCGGACGATCTCGGGACTGGTTTTGAAATACTTGAAAGAGGCAGGTTTGGTCATAGGCAAAAGCTACGAAAACCCCCTGCCCGCCTCAAGGCAAGATCTTCTGACAAGACCGAAATTCCCTGTAAATTGCCGGGTATCAGGGAAATTCAGCCCAAAGCGACCCCGACAAACTGCGACACTGAGACTGGCGCCTGAGCTGTCCTCTGAGTGTACAATCTGCTCCGTCTCTGATTGAAAGCGTATGCGTCAACTCGCGGGAATTGCGGCACAATTCCGGGTCAGAAAACACAACTGAAACGAGACAGGTATGAGTGGCGGGGAGACAGGGATTCGAACCCTGGGAACGCTCTCACGTTCAACGGTTTTCAAGACCGCCGCATTCGACCACTCTGCCACCTCCCCGCGTGTTGGCAGGGTCTAAGGGCACTTGCCGTCAGAGGCAAGACATAAAGCGGGAAATCTTGCCGAACGCTGTGCTGATGTCTTTCCATGACACTATGCTCGCGTTATGATCGTCATGAGTGACCGCATGAGACTGGCAAAAGAACCAGCCAACACGCGGTGGGGCGCGGCCAGATTGGCCTTGTCAGGCAAGGGATGAAACGATGAATCGAGCGACGGGTACACGCTTTGGGCCGCCACGGCTTGCAGTGCTGGCCGTAGCCCTGGCGGCCCTGGCGGGCTGTGAAGAAGGGCTGAATCTGCAAGGCGCTTCGGCGCAGGATGATCCCCCGGAAACTTCGAACGACAGCGGGCCGGTTGAACTGTTCCCGCAGGTCGCTTCCGAGTCTCAGCGCGATGTGGAAGCCCCGGATGTGTTTCAAGTCACCGAAGCGGGTCTTTGGGATGGCCGCCCTTCGCTGGGTGGTATCTGGGTCGCGCATCCTGACGTCGGTCAACCTGAGCGTGTGCTGATCAAGAATACCGCAAACGATAAAACTGTCACCGGCGCCCTGTTCCGCCGGGATCGAAACCTGCCGGGACCGGCGCTGCAGGTCTCATCCTCTGCCGCTGCGAAGCTGGGGATGCTGGCGGGGTCTCCCAGCAGATTGCAGGTTGTCGCCCTGCGGCGCGAAGAAATCGAGGCTGCACCGCCCAAAGAGGAACCTCTGCCTGAGGACGCGGCAGAAACCGAATTGGCAAGCGCCGACACAGCCGAAACCCAAGAGGCCGAGGCCAAGCCCGCCAAGCGGAAGTGGTGGCAAAAGAAACCTGCTGAGGACGCCGGCACCGCTGCGCTTGCGGCTGGTGCGGCGGCAGGGGCCGCAGCAGTCAGTGCGACGTCCAGCGACGACGATCAAGAAGCTCAGACAGAACAGACCGCATCGGTGACCGAGCCCGAGGCTGAAACGCCTGAAGAAAAGCCCGCCAAGCGGAAATGGTGGCAGAAAAAACCCGCTGAAGAAACCGGTGCTGCAGCGGCGGCGGCCGCAGGGACCGCAGCGGCGGCTACGGTTGCCGCCACGGATCAGGCCGCTTCGGGTGCGACCCAAACGGCTGCATTGGCTGATCCCGAAGTCACACCGCCTGCCGAAAAACCCGCAAAGCGGAAGTGGTGGCAAAAGAAAGATCCGAACGAGATCACCGAAACGCCTTTGGACCCGATCGAAGGGGCCGCTGCAGCCATTGAGGCCAGCGAACCGACCGCCGCCAGCACTGCCGCAGCCGCGACTTCAACCGCCACTGCATTGTCCAAACCATTTGTTCAGGTCGGCACATTTGGTGTCGAAGCCAACGCCAAGAGCGCTGCGGACAAGATCCGACGCAATGGAATGACGGCACAAGTTTCCGAGTTGAAAACCGAAGACAAAACCGTCTGGCGTGTTCTCGTTGGCCCAGCCAATACCCGGGCCGAGCGTCGTGCAATCCTTTCGGATGTCAAAGACCTGGGCTTTGCTGACGCCTTTACCGCCAGAAACTGAGAACAGGAGGTCAAAATGCTATCCGCGTTACGATCAACAACTCTGGCCGTCGGGTTGGCCCTGTTGGCCTTGCCCGCGCACGCTTTTGATACGACCGCCCGCGCCGCCTATGTCATCGATCAGAAAACCGGCACTGTCTTGCTTTCGAAAGAGGCCGATCAGCCCCTGCCGCCTGCGTCAATGTCGAAACTCATGACGCTTTATGTTGCATTCGAGGCCTTGCGCGATGGTCGCCTGACACTGGATGAAACACTGCCCGTCTCGGAACATGCCATGAGCTATGGCGGTTCGACCATGTTCCTGAACACGCAAGACCGTGTCCGGGTCGAGGACCTGCTCCGCGGCATTATCGTTTTGTCCGGCAATGACGCCTGCGTGGTGATCGCCGAGGCGCTTAGCCCCGATGGGACCGAATCCGGGTTTGCCCGCTATATGACCCAGCGCGCCAAGCAGATGGGTATGGACAATTCGAACTTTGCAAATTCAAACGGCTGGCCTGCAGCGGGGCATATGATGTCAGTTCACGATCTGGCCGTGCTGGCAGATCGTTTAATTTCGGATTTCCCCGAATACTATCCTTTGTTCGCCGAAGAAGAGTTTGAGTTCGATGGGCGTGCACCATCAAACAAGCGCAATCGCAATCCATTGTTAAAACTGGATATCGGCGCGGATGGACTGAAAACCGGCCACACGCAAGAGGCTGGCTATGGTCTGGTCGGTTCCGCCAAACAGGGCGACCGACGCGTAGTGTTTGTTCTGTCGGGCCTCGACAGCACGGCCCGCCGCGCAGAGGAGGCTGAGGCCGTGGTTAACTGGTCGTTTCGAAATTTTGTCGAGAGGCCAGTTGCCAGCGCAGAAGAACCGATAGCCGAAGCAAAATTGTGGATGGGGGCTGAGCCCAGCGTTGGCCTTGTTCCTGAAGAAGATCTGACGCTGTTGTTCCCGGTTCTGGGCGCGTCGAATGTCGAGGCCGAGATTGTCTATGACGGACCAATCAATGCTCCCGTTGCCAAGGGTCAGCAATTGGCGGAACTAGTGATCAAACCCGAAGGTCTGCCGGAAATTCGCCGCCCGCTGGTAGCAGTAAAAGACGTGCCGCAGGGGGGCTTTGTCGTGCGCATGATGACGGTTGGTGGCATCGTGCTGAAGGATGTGCTCAGCACTCCGCTGGGGCAGTTGTGACGCAACGCGGACTATTTCTGACCTTTGAAGGCATCGACGGTTCAGGCAAATCCACGCAGGCAAGGCTGCTTGCCGATCACCTGCGAGGGACTGGCCGGGACGTGGTTCTGACCCGCGAACCAGGTGGTTCTGACGGCGCCGAAGAGATTCGCAATCTGGTGCTACAGGGCGACCCTGACCGGTGGTCAGCCGAGACGGAAATCCTGCTGTTCACGGCCGCGCGACGAGATCATCTTGAGCGCACTATTGAACCTGCCTTGGCCGCTGGCAAGATCGTGATCTGTGACCGGTTTGTCGACAGCACCCGAATGTATCAGGGCATGTCGCGTGGCGATCTGCGTGGTTTGGTCGACCAGTTGCATGATCTGATGATCGGGCGAGAGCCTGACCTGACCCTTTTGATCGACATGGACCCCGATACCGGCCATTCGCGGGCCAAGGGCCGACAGGGCGCGGAAGAACGGTTCGAAGATTTCGGCCCTGCGTTGCAACGGCAGATGCGGGCCGGTTTTCTTGCGTTGGCGGATGAGTTCCCTGACCGTTTTCGGGTTGTGGACGGCAATCGGGACATAGACAGCGTTGCGGTGGATGTGACAGATATCGTCTCGAAAACCTTGTGACGAAACAGCGATGAGCGACGACATCCCAGCCCCAGATCAAGCGCCCGGCGCGCCGCATCCGCGTGAAACCGCCCGGCTGTTCGGTCAGGATGCGGCAGAGCAGTCGTTCCTGACGGCGTATAACTCAGAGCGTTTGCATCACGGTTGGCTGTTAACCGGCCCGCGCGGCACTGGAAAAGCGACGCTCGCATGGCGCATAGCGCGATTTCTGCTGGCAACACCGCCGCAGGACGATAGCGGACTGTTCGGAGCCTCCCCTCCCCCTGCGGAATTGGACATTGACCCGGATCACCCGGTATCGCATCGGATTCAGGCGGGGGCTGAACCGGGCCTTGCCGTGATCACGCGCTCGGTGAATGATCAGGGCAGGCTGCGAAACGAAATCGTGGTCGATGATGTCCGCAAGCTGGGACGCTTTTTTGGCATGACCTCGGCAGATGGTGGACGTCGCGTCGTGATTGTGGATTCTGCGGATGAAATGAATGTCAGCGCCGCAAACGCGTTGCTGAAAATGCTCGAAGAACCCCCGGTACGCGCAACCTTGCTGCTGATCTCACATCAGCCCTCGCGCCTGTTGCCGACGATCAAATCCCGCTGTCGCACGCTGCGCCTGTCACCGCTTGGGCCAGATGACATGCACGCCGCATTAATGCAGACCGGATCGGAGGTGCCCACACAAACAGATCATCTGACGGCCCTTGCAGCCGGATCTGTTGGGGATGCGGTGAGACTAATCAACTTGGGCGGCCTGGAAATCTACGCCGAACTGATTGGCATTCTGGGCACACTTCCGCGCCTCGACCGACAGCGCGTACTTGCACTGGCTGAGGCCGCCGCGCAGCGTGGTGCTGCTGAACGGTTCGAATTGTTACTGACGCTCATTGATGTGGCCTTGTCTCGCCTTGCTTTGACCGGAGCCACAGGCGCGCCACCCACGCCCGAGGCAGCACCGGACGAGGCTCAGATATTGGCCCGCCTGTCTGCATCACCTCATCAGGCGCGGAAATGGGCCGAAGTCGCAGCTACCGTGACGGCCCGTGCTCGTCACGGTCAGGCGGTGAACCTTGACCCTGCCGCTTTGGTCCTAGATACGGTGTTCAAGATACAGGAAACCGCCGGTCAGAGCAGATGAGCGATACCCCTCAGATTACAGACAGCCATTGCCATCTGGATTTCCCTGATTTCGAAGGCCAACTGGACGAAATCATAACCCGCGCCGCCGAGGCAGGCGTTACCCGCATGGTGACGATCTGCACGCGTTTGCGCAACGAACCTGCCGTTCGAGCAATTGCCGAGGCATATGCTCCGGTGTTCTACGCCGCTGGCACCCACCCAATGAGCGCCGCGGATGAGCCAATGGCAAGCGTGGACGAACTGGTGGCGCTTGCCCAACATCCGAAATTCGTTGGCATCGGTGAAAGTGGGTTGGATTATCACTACACCGCAGACTCGGCCGAGGTGCAGAAACAATCGCTGCGTATTCACATCGAAGCTGCCCAGCGCACTGGATTGCCGCTGATCATCCATGCACGGGCCGCTGATGATGACATGGCGCGCATCCTTGCGGATGAATACCGCAACGCGCCCTATTCCTGTGTCATGCACTGCTTTTCCTCATCCGCTGAATTGGCGAGGGCCGCGCTGGATCTGGGCTTTTATCTGTCGATGTCCGGCATTGCCGCGTTTCCCAAAAGTCAGGACCTGCGCGACATCTTCACCGCAGCGCCTATCGAGCGTATTCTTGTCGAAACCGATGCACCCTATCTTGCCCCGCCGCCCTATCGTGGCAAACGCAATGAACCAGCCTTCACCGCCCACACGGCGCGCAAAGGAGCCGAGGTGTTTGACCTGACCTACGAAGAATTTGCCGCCCATACGCAAGCCAACTTTGACCGGCTGTTTACCAAGGCTGCGGCCTATAAGGTCGCCGCATGAGCGGCTTGCGGTTTACCATTCTGGGCTGCGGTTCATCCGGCGGCGTGCCGCGTCTGGGCGGGCACTGGGGGGATTGCGACCCTGAAAACCCGAAAAACACGCGCCGCCGCTGCTCGCTGCTGGTCGAGCGGGATGGGCCCGAGGGAACGACCACGGTGCTTATCGACACCTCTCCGGATATGCGCAGTCAGTTGCTGGGCTCGGGCACCGGGCGGTTGGACGGGGTGGTCTACACCCACTCGCACGCCGATCATACAAACGGCATCGATGATCTGCGCATGATCGTGTTCAACATGAAAACCCGCGTACCCGTCTGGGCAGACGGCGATACGCAGAACGATTTGTTGGGGCGGTTTGGCTATGCGTTTGTGCAACCAGAAGGCTCGCCCTATCCGCCAATTCTTGATCTGAAATCCATCGACGGCCCGTTCGAGATCGACGGGCCCGGAGGCGCCATTCCCTTTCAGCCGTTCCGCGTCAACCATGGCGCAATCGATGCGCTGGGGTTTCGGATCAACGATCTGGCTTATCTGCCTGATGTTGCTGAGTTTTACGACGACACACGGTCCGAACTTGCCGGGCTCGACTATCTGATCATCGACGCCCTGCGCCGATCGCCCCATCCTACCCACGCGCATCTGGAAAAGACTTTGGGCTGGATCGAAGAATTGAAACCAAAGCGCGCCGTTCTGACAAACATGCATATCGACCTCGACTATGCGACAGTAAACGCTGAAACCCCCGATCACATTACACCCGCCTTTGACGGGATGGTGATCCGGCAGCCGGTGTAACTGCGAAATGAGGGCTGTGGACCTGCAATGTTCCAAAGCCTGATCACCGTCATCCTGCCGGTTTTTCTGGTGATCGGTGCTGGCTACATCGCCACGCGGTCCGGGTACTTTCGCGAGGCCCATGTAGATGGGTTGATGAAATTCACCCAAGGGTTTGCGATCCCGTGCCTGCTGTTTCTGGCCATCGCGCATCTGGACCTGAGCGCCAGCTTCGATCCCAGATTGCTTGCGAGCTTTTACACGGCTGCCGGTCTGTGCTTTGTCACTGGAATGCTGGGCGCGCGATTCATCTTTGGCCGCGAGTGGGAAGATTGCGTGGCCATCGGGTTTTGCTGTCTGTTTTCGAACTCGGTCCTGTTGGGCCTGCCGATAACCGAGCGCGCCTACGGCCCAGAAAACCTGACAGGCAATTACGCGATCATCGCCTTTCATTCCCCTTTTTGCTATTGCGTCGGCATCACCGTGATGGAGGTCATCCGCAATCGCGGTCATGGTGGTGCCCGCATGGCGCAGTCTGTTCTGTCGGCCATGTTCAAGAATGCCCTGATCCTTGGGATCGGGCTGGGTTTCATCGTCAACCTCGCGGGCATCGCCGTGCCGGGCGTGGTGGACGAAGCGCTGGAATTGATCACCCGCGCCGCCCTGCCTGGCGCATTGTTTGCGCTGGGTGGAGTGCTGGTCAAATACCGGCCCGAAGGCGATCTGCGCACAATCGCCTTTGTTTGCGGTGTCTCGCTGTTGCTGCACCCCAGCCTTGTCTGGCTGTTCGGAACCACACTGTCTCTGCCGCAGGATCTGTTCCGCTCGGGCGTGCTGAACGCGGCCATGGCCCCCGGTTTCAACGCCTATATCTTTGCCAATATGTATGGCCGCGCCAAACGAGTGGCCGCGTCCTCGGTGCTGATCGGTACGGCTGCATCCATCCTGACGGTCTGGATGTGGCTGACACTTTTGGGCTAGCCGGTTGTGGGATATGGGTTAACTCTATCGTCTGGCGCGGCATTATGCGTGCCCCCACAACAAGAGATTTGAAATGCCCCATGCAGTGATCGTAGCCCATGGCCAGCCATCCGATCCCGATCCGGCGGAAAGATCCCTGGCGGCATTTGCGCAGAAGGTGAATGCCTTGTGCCCAAATGTTTCGGTGCAGTCCGCCACACTGGCTGCACCTGGCGCGCTGGAAAACCGTCTTGACACCTTACCGAATGGAACGGCCGTTTACCCGCTGTTCATGGCCAAGGGATGGTTTGTTACCAGCGCCCTGCCCAAGCGCATCGGCTCCAGAGATGTTCGTATTCTGGATCCTCTGGGGATCGATCCAGCCCTGCCGGAGTTGGCGGCCGAGGCCTTGAAAAAAAGCCTGAGCCGCCGCCAGTGGTCGGCGCAAGAGGTCGATCTGGTACTGGCGGCTCACGGATCCGGGCGCAGTCGCAACCCTGCCAAAATCACCGAAGCATTCGCCTCTCAGCTAAACGCGGTTTTACCCTTCAGATCGATGCGCGTTGGCTTTGTCGAGGAACCACCCTCTATTTCCGAGGCAGCAACCGGCGCAGGGGTTAAATCCATCTGCCTGCCATTTTTTGCCTGCACCGGCGGGCATGTATTGGAGGACGTGCCCCAGGCACTGAAACAAGCGGGATTTCAGGGAATTGTCATGCCGGTTGTCGGAGAACTGCCCGAAATCCAGCGTCACATCGCCAAAAAGCTGAACGATGCACTGACCGGCTGATTGTTTGATCGGCGTATCGGGACCTCTTAACCGAGGCTCTTGATGTTCCCGGATCGAGAGGCTGCCGTCGACTCCTCGTAGAAAACGTGGCAGGAACGCCCCTTCTCTTTTGCTTGGTATAGCGCCTGATCAGCAGCTTTCAAAATCTCGGCCCAGTTTTGCGTATCGATCTGTGTGGACAAGGCTGTTCCGATACTTGCGGATACCCTGCAGGCTGCGCCGTCGAACCGCATTGGCTGACGCAACCGCGCGATCAGTCGGTCGGCAATGGCGCACAGCACGCCACGATCGGTCAGGCCCTTGAAAATGAAAACGAACTCATCCCCACCAATCCTAGCAACCGTGTCATCGCTGCGGGTTTCCTCCAGCATGATCTTTGCGGCCTGCTGCAATACGAAATCCCCTGCCGCGTGGCCAAGACGGTCATTCACCGCTTTGAAGAAATCAAGATCCAGATGCATCAGCGCAAATGCCGACTTGGATTGGATCAGATGCCCCAGAATATGATCCATCGCGCGGCGATTCTTGAGCCCGGTCAACGTGTCGGTAAAGGCCTGCTTCTCAGCCGCCAACATCGCCCCCTGCAGGCGCAGGTTCAGGGATCTTGACGCCTCCATCGCGGCTGATTTGGCTTCAACCAGATACAGCAGCTCAATAGCCAGATCGGTTCCCGAAAAATCTGCGCTTGTCAGGGCATAGTCCCGTACAGCATCCAGAATTGAAATACCAAAGGACAGGTTGATCACCGCGCCCGAACCGCTGGGCAATGGGGCGATCAGCCCTTTCAATCCTGTACGAGGCTCATCCCGGAATCTCAGATGTAGACGACCTCCGGCTGTTGCCATCAGGGCGGGAACCGTGCTGATGGCGCGCGGACGGATCAATTCAAACAATGTCAAAAAATTCTCGCCAACCATGGTCTGATCCGGCCGCAACTTTTGCAATGTTGGACCGACCCGGCAAACATTGCCAGTGTCATCGATCAGAACAAACATAGGGCAGAGCGTTTTTAGCAGGTCTGCAAGATCCGACACATCCGTCACAGCTTTCGCGCTCCCAGATCAAATGCCCTGCCTTCTGCAAAGGCGCTTTCCACCAGCATGATCGAGATCACGTCAATACCGTCGCAATCCCCATCCTGGGACAGCATGACCAGCGCCCCGTAATCATCCGCCATGGCCCGCAAAACCCCGGTCATTACGCTCGAAAATCCGGGCAGGCCGGGGGCGCAATGCAATCGATATTCGGTCGGGGAACGCTCCCGCAACTCGAGCGCGGGCAGCGTCAGATCAGAAACGGCCAATCGCACGCGGTCGGATAGATCATCCAGCGAATGTAGAAACTCAACATAGGTAACGCCGCCAAATCGCAGCAAACGGCGCAAGTCTTCTGTGTTTGGATGCGAGACAAGATAAGTTCCTAAATCCTCGAGAAAATCGGCGCACGCGCGGTTCAGGTCAGCGCAAAGCGCATCCAGAACACGCGTCGTCACCGTGTCGTCATAGACCAGCATCGGCTCGAACTCGTCAAAACCCAGCTTGGCCAGATCGGTCGCACGCTGCCAGCACGACCGGCCATGTGTTGTGCAGACGAATGACTGTATCGCCCTGTTGATCAGTCCGTGCATGTTGGCCTCTGGATTCGGTCAACTCGCAGTCTGACCCCGGAAACCTTAACAAATCCCGAAAACCTGAGTGAATGGCCTTAGTTTCAAGCTGATACCAATCAGCGACTGACCGGCTTCAATCTAGAAATCCGTAGGTGCGCCGCCCTCTGACTTGCGCCTGGTGACAAATTCGGCCAGTTCCTCGCGGATGGCGTCGTCCATGGGCGGGGCTTCGAAATTGTTCACGATTTCCTTGAACATCCGATGGGCCCGTTCAGCCGTCCAAATTCCGCCCGCCGCGTCCCAGGCCTCAAAGTTCTTCCAGTCGCTCAGGAATGGCTGGTAAAACGCCGTGGCATAGCGATCCTGCGTGTGCTGGATGCCAAAGAAATGGCCATCGTTGCCAACATCGCGAATGGCTTCAAGAGCGATATCATCCGGGCCGGTCGCCGTCAGAGAAGGTTGCATATAGCGCTGAATTTGCTGCAGTATTTCACAATCCATCACAAATTTTTCGGGGCTCGCGATCAATCCTCCCTCAAGCCAACCGGCAGCGTGGTAAACCATGTTCGTCCCCGACTGAACCGCAGCCCAAAGCGAATTCGACGTCTCCCAGATCGCCTGACCGTCAGGTACATTAGCCGCGCATACCCCCGAGGACCGCATCGGCAGCCCGTAAAACCGCGCCATCTGACCGGTCATCTGGGTCGAACGCATGTATTCAGGCGTCCCAAACGCAGGCGCGCCGGATTTCATGTCCACGTTTGAGGTAAACGTACCGATCACGCAGGGGATTCCGGGCCGCACATATTGAAACAGGGCGATGGCACAAAGCGCTTCGGCCAATGACTGCGCCACGGCTCCGGCCATGGTTACGGGGGCCATGGCCCCGGCCAGCGTGAAGGGCGTAACCACGATCGCCTGCCCCCGTCGCGCCAGACGCAGGCAGCCGTCGATCATTGGATGGTCGTGCTTGAGCGGAGAGGTCGAGTTGATATTGGTATACATCCGTGGCGCGGCCTCAAATTCCTCGTGGCTGAGACCACCGGCAATTCGCACCATTTCCATCACATCCTCGACCCGCTCTTTGCCCAGCGAATAGGCGTGCATGGCCTTGTCCGTCAGCGTCAGCTTGTCATAGAGCACGTCCAGATGGCGCACGCTGGCGTGTATATCGACCGGCTCGACCGGATAGCCGCCTGCAAAATGGATGCAGTTGAAATACTGTGTCAGTTTCAGCAGGTCTTGGCACATGCGCCGATTGCCCGGAACCTTCTTGCCGATCTCCAGATCCCAGTAATTTGGCGGAGACGACACGTTGCCGAACAACAGGGTTTTCCCACCGATGGTGATCTGGTGATCAGGGTTACGCGGTGTGATCGTGAAAGACGACGGCGCCTTTGCGACCATCTCCATGACAAAATCACGCCCCATGCAGACATTGTCGCCGTTAATCGTGCACCCTGCCTCACGCAGGATACTGATGGCCTCTTCGTTGTAGAACTCGATGCCGATCTCTTCGAGGATGCGCATGGCCCCTTCATGAATCGCCTCGATCCCCTCGGGGCCCAGTGGTTCTGTTGGTCTGTCGGTATTCGTCGGAGGATTCCACGGCATCTGATCGATGACCGCGCTGCCCCGGCGCGCTGCGGCCCCGGCGCGACCGCCGCTACGACGTCGGGATGTGTTTGTGTCTGCCATGATGTCCTCCCGCAACCTGCTGACTTCAGCAAGCCCCGAACCACCATCAGCTGGCCGCTCTATCTGCGACAAGACATGTCGGTTTTGAGGGGTAGAGCGGCGAAAATCGCCCCGGTTGGACTATCTGGTCGCCAGCCAGCCGGGAATGTGTCCGATATCAGGTAGCACTACATCTGACAGAGGCTCCAGTTCCTCTGCCATGGCAAGACCGGTCAACACCCCGATTGTAACCATCCCGGCCGCGCGGCCGGCTTCAAGATCGTGGCGGCTGTCGCCGACCATCGCGATGCGCGACGGATCGATACCGACATGTCTTGAAAAGGCCAGCAATTGTCCCGGTCCCGGCTTGTGCCCATGGCCGCTGTCATATCCGGCGATAAAGTCGAAATGTTCGCGGACGCCGACCGAATCCAGATGTTGGACCGCCGGGCTTTCGGAATCATTTGTCGCCACACCCAGCTTGAGCCCTGCACTGCGTAAACCCATCAGAAACGCGTCGAGCGGAACCGCCTGCACCTGTTCCACCGTTGCCGATTCCCCGCTTAGCAAATCGACCAGTTCGTCATGCGTATAACCCGGAACATGCGGCTGCAGGACGTCGGCAATTTCCCCAACAGTTGCTGCGATTACGATGCTGTCAGGTTCGTAGCGCTGTTGCGCAAAGTCGAAACCAATGACTTTTCCCAGTTCGGCTGCCTGTTCGGCGTCGCCCTTGGCGAGACGCATCAGCGTGGTACGCCCGAAGACACCCCAGGTGGCGGCGAAATCAAACAAAGTGCCGTCTTTGTCAAAGAGTAAGGCATCAATGGTCATACCAAAGGCTCCTGTCAGGTCCAGTGTGTTTCCGCCTCGCCGGTCAACACCGACCGGGCCTGCCCCGGCAGCTCGTATGGCACTGAACTGGCGTCACAAAACCCCACGATCCAGGCATCGTCAAGCAATAGAAAATCCAGCACCGAAGTTAAGAACTCGGTCTCGCCCGCGCGGTCTTTCAGGTCTTGTGCCGATGCACCGGTGGCCCCCAGAAACACCGGCAGCAGGTCTTCATTTCCGACCAGCCAGCCCAAGGCATTCAGGGCCAGAGTTTCGGCGGAATCGGTTGAGATCGACATAAACTCGCCTCGTACACGGGATTGGAAAGGGTTTGTTAACCAGAGTCATAAACACTTTGGCAACACATGCAAAATCTAACGGTGACTCGCAATGTCTGTACAAGGCACGATACTTGTTCTCGATGGGGTGTCGACCAATCGCATCATGCTCAAGGTGCAACTGACGGCCGCCTGGTATCACGTCGTTCAGGGCGAGAAACTAACGGGGCTGCCAGCGTTGCTGCGTCGCACCCGCCCCGATCTGGTTCTGACGGCGCAGACCTTGTCTGACGGCACGGCAGCCGACGTCAAACAGGTTTTGACACGTGATCCGGCATTGGCAGATGTACCTGTGGTTGCCATTACTCCGCAGAACGACCGTGCCGCGCGTCTGCAGGCGCTGGCCAATGGGCTGGACGACGTGCTGGCCTATCCGTTCAAGGATACGCTGCTGCTGGCGCATGTACGCAGCCTGTTACGTGCCCGGGTCGAGCGGCAAGAGCTAAGGGTAAGGGACGATACGCCGTCCATCGGCTTTGCCGACCCGGCGGCTGCCCTGATTGCACCGCCCGAGCCGGGCCGGATCGCGGTACTGACCAGGACCGCCCGCACGGGAACCACCTGGAGCAGGGCGCTGGCGGGTCACCTTGCGGATCGGGTATCAAGCCACACCTTGCCAAGCCTCAAGGGCGTGCTGTCAGGCCCCGTTCCCGACGCCATAGTCGTCGAATTGGGGGCGGGTGCCAGCGGGCGAAACGTGCTTGCGGACCTGCGGTCACGGGTGGCAACCCGCCATACTGTCCTGATCGGCGTTGTTCAGACAGAGGACCCGGATCAGGCCGCCGCAGCGCTGGATTGGGGGGCCGACGCGGTGTGTCGGGGTGGATTCAATCCACAAGAAATTGCCTTGCGGCTGGAAAGTCAGATCGCGCGCAAGCGGCGGGATGACAGCCTGCGCGCGTCACTGCGCGACGGGCTGACCGACTCGCTGACAGACCCGTTGACCGGTCTTCGCAATCGCCGGTTCGCGATGCGAGCACTGCAGCAGATTATGGGGCAATCGTCGCAGACAGGCCGGAGTTTCGCGCTGATGCTGGCCGATCTGGATCATTTCAAAACGATCAACGACCAATATGGCCACGACGGTGGTGATCTTGTTCTGACCGAAGCCGCAAGGCGGCTACAACAAACCCTTGGCAGCACCGGCTTCGTCGCCCGGTTCGGAGGAGAAGAGTTCCTGCTTTGCCTGCCTGATGCCACGCAAAAGCAGGCGTTGCAACTGGCTGGCGCGATTTGCGACCGCATCTGCGCCGAGCCGTTTCAGGTACCGGAACCGGGCCCCCGGATACCAGTAACCATCAGCATCGGCCTCAAAATCTGCGACCCGGCAGATCGATGCTCTGTGGGAAATGCGGGTGCGGTCAACACCTTGCTGAAATCTGCGGATCGGGCGCTTTATGCGGCAAAGCAGGCTGGCCGAAATCAGGTCAGCATCCAGAAATCGGCCGCATAGGAGCCTAACCCGCTAGTCCCTCTTGGGCTTGCGTTTGCGGGGCGGGCCACGTTTCACCACATCTCCCAGCCGATCAGCATAGATCTGACGCTCACCATCGCTCATCTCGGTTACATAAACCAGCCATTCGCGATGCAGCGCCTCCTGCAAATCGGCAGTCGCCTGCACCTGCTGGTCCAGCAAAACCTGAACCGCCTCGGGGTCAAACGGAACCGAGCGCAAAGCCTGACTTAGACCTGCGAAATCCTGTTTGCGCCCTTCTGACCCCTTTCCGCGCAACCCGGATAACGCACCCCGCAGTTTCTTGCGGTCTTCCTTGGGCAGCGCATTATACAAAGCGACGCCAAAACCTGGCGGCGCTTTTGCATGGTCCCCACCACGGAAACGCAATGCTGTGCCAAGAATCGCGCCGACGACCAGAAGGTTCAGCGCCAGCGAGATCACCAACAGGATCGGAATCCATCTGCGTTTTGGTCCGGAACTTTCGCTCATTCCGCGTCCTCCAGAAACTCATCGTCCAAATTCAGTTCTGCAACCAGATAGGTTGTTTCCTGCCCTAGAATAAAGTCGGCAGGATCGGGCAGGAATGCTGGGGCCGAGAAGCCGATCCAGACGCCCGCAGCGCTAGCGGCAACCAATCCGCCAAGTGCACGCCATCCGCCGATTCCGTCAAATGCGGCGCGCCATGATCGCGATGTGGGCCGGTTCTTTGCGGCCAGACGCTGCAAACGGACAGCCTCGGCATCCGTTTCGATCCGAACCGCAAGGTCTTCGGGCAGGGTCGAGCGGGTTTTCCGAGCCTGCGCAAGCAGGTTTTCCAACTTGTCTTGGTCAGTCATTTTCATACCCCAATTCGTCACGGCGTCCGGCCAGAATGGCAGCCAGAGCCCTCTTCCCCCGCGCAGTCAAACTCTCGACCGCTTCGACCGAGATGTCCATTATCCCGGCGATTTCGGGGTTGGACAGCTCTTCGATGTGGCGCAGGATCACCGCTTGGCGTTGCCGGTCCGGTAATTCATCAAGCGCGATCTGCAGCGCATCCTTGCGCGCCGCATCCTGCATTTGATCCACCACGCTGGCCGCATCATCCGCGACCTCGGGCGCGTTCTCCAGCGCGTCAGGTCGTTTGCGGCGCCGCAGATCAACGCACAGATTTATCGTCACTCGATACAACCAAGTGGATACCTGCGCCTGCCCAGGAACCCAGTCCGGTGCCATCTGCCAAAGCCGCATCATTGCCTCTTGCGTCACATCCTCGGCCTCGGCCCGGTTTCCCAACATCCGCATCGCGACCGAATAGCTGCGCGGACCAAGCCGGTCGGTCAAAAGACGCGCAGCCATGGCATCACCCATCGCAAATCGGCCCAGCAACGCATCATCGCTGGGCTCGGGCACGGCGGCGGAACCGCCATGCCCCTGATCCGGGTAAGAGGTCAGATCCTCCATCCTGCATCAGTTGTTGTCAGAGCCCCGATTGCCCTTCCGCTTGTGCTTTCGGCCCATCTTGTCCTTGGCATCCGCATATTCCTGCTCCGAAATCGAACCGTCGCCATCTGCGTCGATCCGTTCAAACATCTTTGCGCCGCGGCGTGGTTTCGGCAACTCATCTTCGCTGAGGACACCATCCTTGTTTGCATCCTGCCGTTCGAAAAACTTCGCGGCGCGTTCATTGGCCTTGGTTTGCGCGGCGGCCTGCATTTCTTCAAGGCTGATCTGGCCATCGCCATCGGTGTCGGCATCGGTGAACCGCTTGTTGCGATGCGCCTCGATCTCGGCCTGAGTGACCTGGCCATCCCCATTTGCATCCAGTTCCTGGAAGGTCGCGGGTTGCCGGTCTTTCGATCCCTTGGCCAAAGCCGATGTGCCTGTCACTGCCACTGCGGCAAGTACAACCGCGGAAATAAAGCTCGCAGATTTCATATCAGATTTCCCTTGTTAACGCGGCTCTCATGCCGCTGCTGATACTTGATCAAACGCGCTGTGAATGGATTTCCGTCGCCATTTTCAAAATTTCTTGCTCTTCATCCAACGCTGCGCAGATTTCTGCTATGGTCGTTCTGCTGCCGCAAAGCGACGCATCCCCCTTTTCCAAGGCGAAGGTTAGACGCTATATCCTCAATATCTGAACGCGCGAGTATCAAGATGACAGATCATACAGTCGAGACAGCGATCGACAACGACCGCCCTACAAAACCAGCCCTGATCCGTGGGTTTCGCTGCAAATGCCCCAATTGCGGCGAGGGAAAGCTGTTGCACAGCTATCTCAAGGTCAATGATGAATGTGCAAACTGCGGGCAAGAGCTGTTTCATCACCGCGCCGATGACGGACCGGCCTATCTGACGATTCTGATTGTCGGACACCTGCTGGCCCCGGCCTTGCACGTCTCTTACGTGCATTGGCGCCCTGATCCGTGGACCATGGCGATTGCGTTTTCCGTTGGTTGCGTTGCCTTGTCGCTGTACCTGCTGCCCCGTCTCAAGGGGGTGGTCGTTGCCTACCAGTGGGCACGGCGTATGCATGGATTCGGCAATACTGCATGAACGCTGACAAGACCGCCATCCGCAATGCCGCCACGGTGATCGTGATCCGCGACCGTGCGGGCGACCCTTCCATACTGATGGGGCAACGCGGGGCAAAGGCGGCCTTTATGCCAAACAAATTCGTCTTTCCCGGTGGTGCCGTCGATGCTGCCGATGCCGCTGTTCCTCTGGCCAATCCTCTGCCCCAGATCTGCCGCGAGCGTCTGGCGCTGCGATCGGAAACCGGGCTGGCGCACGCCCTGGCCGCCGCTGCAATCCGTGAGCTATGGGAGGAAACCGGCCTGATCCTTGGCCAACCGGGGCAGTGGCCAGGCACCCCGCCCAAGGACTGGCGCGGCTTTGCCGAGATGGGGTTTGTCCCCGCAGCCGACGCTTTGCAATTTGTGTTTCGCGCAGTGACCCCTCCGGGGCGACCGCGCCGGTTTGATGCGCGGTTTTTTCTGGCGGACGCGGATGCGATTCAGGGCGATCTGGATGATTTCACCCACGCCTCGGACGAGCTTTCGCATCTGCAGTGGGTTCCGATCTCGCAAGCCCGCGCATTCGATTTGCCCTTTATCACCGAAGTGGTGCTGGCCGAAGTCGCGGCCCGCGCCCATGACCGCGCCCCGCCCGAAAGCGTGCCCTTCTTTCTGAACAAGGAGGAAGAAAGCCTGTTTTTGCAGCTCAAAGGCTATCCCATGCCGCAGGATGGCCCTTAGCGGTCAGCGCATCCGGCTGACCACCACCGTTACTTCGGGCTTTTTGCCAAGCTCTGCCTTGGCGCTCTGGCGAACGATCCGGCGCAGTTCTTCTTCCAGCTTGTCGTCATCACGCAGGGTCTTTGCACCCGCGCGCATGAGGAACTGGTTCAGATCCTCTTCAAGAACCTCGATCAGCCCTGCGTTCGACGCACCCGTTTCCGGCAGGCCAATTGTATCGCACCAAGGCTCGCCCAGCGGCTCGTCCTCTTCGTCCAGAATGACGGTAACGGTGACATGGCCGTTCAGGGCCATGCGGATACGGTCGCGAACAACACCGTCCAGTGCCCCAATCTTGACCGTTCCGTCCAGATACGTCCGGCCCGTCTCGACGTAATCCGCCACTGTTGGTGCGTTTCCGGTCAGGTCCAGCATGGTGCCGTTCACGGCCAGAATACCGGTGCGCCCCCTGGCTTCGGCCAGCTTGGCGTGCTCGCGCAGGTGGCGATGTTCACCGTGCATCGGGATGACCATCTGCGGGTCGATCAGCGCGTGCACCTTCTCAAGATCCGGGCGGTTTGCGTGCCCAGAAACATGATAAAGACCTGAACTGTCGTCTACCACATCCACGCCCTTTTCACTGAGCTGGTTGATGATGCGGATCACACCTTTTTCGTTGCCCGGAATGGTTTTTGACGAAAACAGGAACAGATCCCCTTCTTTCGCCTCAAGCCCGCGATACTTGCCCCTTGCCAGTTGGGCGCTAGCCGCACGTCGTTCTCCCTGACTGCCGGTGACAATCAGCATCAGGTTCTGGCGAGGGACATCAACCGCCTCTTCCGCGCTGATCACCTTGGGGAAATCCGTCAGGATACCGGTCTCGGTTGCTGCTTCAATCATCCGCCGCATTGCGCGGCCCAGCAAAACGACCGAGCGTCCGGCCCGTTGCCCGGCCTCGGCCAGTGTTTTCACCCGCGCCACGTTCGAGGCAAAGGTGGTTGCGATCACCATCCCGCTGGCCTCTTGGACTAGCCGGGTGATTTCGGGGCCAACCTCGGATTCGGAACGGCCCGGATGGGTCGAAAACACGTTGGTGCTGTCGCAGACCAGCGCTTTGACACCCGGTTTTGCAACCTCGGCCCAAAGGTCGGGGTCGAAGGGTTCCCCCACCACCGGGTTTGCGTCCAGTTTGAAATCGCCCGAATGCACGATCCGCCCGGCAGGTGTTTCTATCACCAGCGCAGCACTTTCGGGGATCGAGTGCGACACCGGCAGGAACCCAACAGAGAACGGGCCAGCCTTGATCTGTTCCGGCCAAGCCGAGGCAGTTTGAACCGCCTCAGGCGGATGACCATGCTCTTCCATCTTGCGACGGGCAATATTTGCGGTAAAGGCGCGCGCATGGATCGGCGCGCCCAGATCCGCATAGCAATGGGCTACGGCCCCCACATGATCTTCGTGCGCATGGGTGACAAATATCGCCTCAAGCCGATCGGCACGTTCCTTCAGCCATGTGATATCGGCAAAGATCAAATCGACCCCAGGCGACGTGTCCATGTCAGGAAAGGCAACGCCCAGATCGACGAGGATCAGGCGTTCCTTCCCCGGTTTGCCGTAGCCGTAAACATAGGCATTCATGCCGATTTCACCTGCACCGCCCAGCGGCAGATAGATCAGTCTTTCGCTGCTCATGTTGAGCCAATTTCCTTGTTATAGCGATGAATCACGGTCAGCCCGTGCATCGTCAGATCGTCTTCGAATTCGTCAAACAGGTCAGCTGCCTGCTGAAACAACGGGGCCAGCCCGCCGGTCGAAATTACCTTCATCGGCACCCCGGATTCGCCTTTGATACGCGCACATATCTCACGCACGAGCCCGACATAGCCCCAGAACACGCCCGACTGGATACATTCAACGGTGTGCGTGCCGATTACCTTCTGTGGCTTCGAAATGTCGACATGCGGCAACGCCGCTGCAGCGAGATGTAGGGCCTCAAGGCTGAGATTTACACCAGGTGCGATGACCCCTCCAACATAGGCCCCATCATGAGCCACAACGTCGAAGGTTGTCGCAGTGCCGAAATCGACCACGATCAGATCTCCGCCAAACCTCTCGTAAGCGCCCGCCGTGTTCACCAGCCGATCCGGCCCCACCTGCGTCCCCTCGTCAACGCGCGGGTTGGCGGGTAGCAGGCAATCGGGCTTGCCGACCACCAGAGGCCGACAGCCAAAAAAGCGGTCCGCAAAGACGCGCAGGTTAAAAACCACTCGCGGCACCGTGGACGAGATGATCACATCGGTAATGTCCACCTCGATCCCATAGTGTTTCACCAGCGTCGAATACCACGTGAAATACGCATCCGCCGTCCGCGCATGATGGGTCGAGGTACGCAGGGTACACAGGAATTTCTCGCCATCCCAGATCGAGAAAACGGTGTTTGTATTGCCGCAATCAATGGCCAGAAGCATATGCGCCCCCTTCAGAAATAGACATCCGCGGCAGGAATGCTGACACGGCCCTTGGCGGTGTTTAGGACAAGGTTGCCGCCTGCGTCCACCGTTTCAAAGGTTCCCACCGTCTCAGAACTGGCGGTACGGGCGGTGATGACCTCGCCCAGCCGGGCCGCACGCGACAACCATGCGGTGCGAATGGGGTCGAACCCGTATGTAGTAAACTGGGATTCGTATCTAGCAAAGGCCGCGGCCAGTTCAGTCAGAAAATCCTCGGGCGAGACCTGAGCGCCGGTCTCGGACATCAGCGATACGGGGCGCACTGCACCGGGTTCGACCTTGTCAGCCGCCGGTGCCTCGGACAGGTTGACGCCGACGCCGATGGACAGGTGCATCACTCCTTTGCCTTGACCGGTACTTTCCAGCAATATCCCGGCTAGCTTGCCGCCGTTCAGCAGTACATCATTGGGCCATTTCAACGACAGCCCTTGCGCCCGCCCCGTCACTGCCACACACGCGTCAAACAGCGCCAACGCCGCGACGAAACTGCGTAATGCCGCCTGTTCGGGATTTCCATCAGGCCGCATCAGCAAGGTCGCTGCAAGATTCCCCTTGGGGTTGGCCCAGGCCCTGCCCCGCCGTCCGCGCGCCGCCGTTTGATGGTGCGCCATGATCCAGACCGGACCTGTCGCCGTGGGTGCGATCCGGGCGGCTTCGTTCAGGGTGCTGTCAACCTGCTGCAGCACATGCAGGCCATATCCCTGCGGCCAATCGGTCATGTCAGATAGGGCCGTTCAGCCGATCGGCCCGTGGCGCGTCCGACCTGAACATGCTCATTTGACAAGCGTTGCCGCAGCGGCAGCCGCCGCACCTTCTACGCCGAACTGGTAGAAAACGCCGACCAGCATCAACGCAGCCGAGCCCATCAGCGCCCCCCACAAGACCGGCGAGAACCGGGTTTCGATCGGATCTTCGTTCTCGGCCCCGAAATACATGTAGAACACGATCCGCAGATAATAGAACGCACCGATGACCGAGGCGATGGCCGACACGATGACCAGCCCAAACAGATCAGCCTGAACACCGGCCTGCCATACGCCGAATTTGGCAAAGAATCCCAGCATGGGCGGAACTCCCGCAAGGCTGAACATCAGGATCAGCAAGGCCAGTGCCTTGCCCGGATCCCGCTTGGCAAACTGTCGCAACGCGTCGATATCGGTGACGGGCTTGCCGTCGCGCTCCATCATCAGGATGAAGGCAAAAGTGCCGATATTCATGGTCACATAGATCGCCAGATACATCAGCATCGCTTTGATACCCAACTCGGTTCCCGCTGCCAGACCAATCAGGGCGTACCCCATATGGGCAATCGACGAAAACGCCATAAGCCGTTTGATGTCGCGCTGCCCGATTGCCGCGACCGCGCCCAGCAGCATCGACAAGACCGAAAGCAGCACGATCACCTGCTGCCAGTCCTTGACCACACCACCGAACGCGTCATGCAGCAGACGCGCAAACAGCGCCATCGCGGCGACTTTCGGGGCGGTGGCAAAGAAAGCGGTGATCGGGGTCGGAGAGCCTTCGTACACGTCCGGCGTCCACATATGGAACGGCACCGCCGAAACCTTGAATGCCAGCCCGGCGATCAGGAAGACAAGACCAAACAACAGACCAAGCGACAGATCGTCGTGATGCACCGTCTGGATGATGCCCGAGAACAGCGTGGTGCCGGTAAAGCCATAAACCAGCGAAGCGCCATACAGCAGCAGACCGGAACTGAGCGCGCCAAGCACGAAATACTTCAAACCGGCCTCGGTCGATTTCGCACTGTCCCGGCGCAGGGCTGCGACGACATACAGAGACAGGGATTGCAGTTCCAACCCCATATAAAGCGACATCAGATCGCCCGCGCTGACCATCATCATCATGCCCACGGCGGCAAGTGCCACCAACAACGGGTACTCAAACCGCAGCAAGTTACGGCGCGCCATGTAGTCCTGGCTCATCAGCAGCACGGCTGAGGCAGACAGCAGGATCGCGACCTTGGAAAACCGCGCAAAGCTGTCATCCACAAACATGCCGTTGAAGGCCACGTTGGTGCCGCTGCCATTCACCGCGATCCAGATGGCCAGTACCGCCATCAGACCTGACGTGGCCCAGACCAGCGCAGGTGCCAGCCCATCCTTGGTGGTGTAAACAGCCCCGATCAGCGCGACCATCGCATAGATCGCCAGAATGATTTCCGGCAGGATAATTGTCAGATCAGCCTGGATCATGTCTCCAAAGCCCCCTTAGTGCGATGCGGCCGACTGGGTCGCGGCCTCTGCCGCGGCCAGTGCCGAGTCATAGTTCGAAATCAGCGCCGTGGTGGAATTGCCGATCACATCTGTCACCAGAGACGGGTAGACGCCCAGCAAAATGGTCATCACGATCAGCGGCGCAAAGATCAGCCGCTCGCGCGAGCTCATGTCGGTGATGGCCTTCAGGCTTTCCTTGATCAGGTCGCCAAACACGACCCGGCGGTAGAGCCACAGCGCATAGCCGGCCGAGAAGATCACACCGGTCGCGGCCACCGCCGTCACCCATGTGTTGACCTGGAACGCGCCCATCAGGGTCAGGAATTCTCCGATAAACCCGGACGTGCCCGGCAGGCCTACATTGGCCATGGTGAACAGCATGAAGACCAGCGCATAGGCAGGCATCCGGATCACCAGCCCACCGTAGGCGTCGATATCGCGGGTGTGCATCCGGTCGTAGATCACACCGACACACAGGAAGAGCGCTGCCGAGATAAACCCGTGGCTGAGCATCTGGAAGATCGCGCCATCAATGCCCTGCTGGTTCGCCGCAAAGATACCCATGGTCACAAAGCCCATATGCGCGACCGAGGAATAAGCGATCAGCTTCTTCATGTCTTCCTGCACCAGCGCCACCAGTGAGGTGTAGACAACAGCAATCGCCGACATCCACAGCACCAGATCGGTCATCACCGCAGATCCCACCGGGAACATCGGCAGGCTGAACCGCAGAAAGCCATAGCCGCCCATCTTCAGAAGGATCGCTGCCAGCACAACCGAGCCCGCCGTCGGGGCCTGCACGTGTGCATCCGGCAACCAGGTGTGCACCGGCCACATCGGCATCTTCACCGCGAATGAGGCGAAGAAGGCGAGGAACATCAGCGTCTGCATTCCGCCGACGATATAGATGCCCAGCACGCTGAACCCTTCGGACGAGAAGTGGTGCAGCATCAACGCCTCGATATCCGTGGTGCCCGCATCCACATACATCGCAACCATCGCAACCAGCATGAGCACCGAACCGAGGAAGGTGTAGAGGAAGAACTTGAAGCTGGCATAAATCCGGTTCGCGCCGCCCCAGATACCAATGATCAGGAACATCGGGATCAGACCAGCCTCGAAGAACAGGTAGAACAGCACCAGATCCAGCGCCATGAACACGCCCAGCATCAGCGTTTCCAGCAGCAGGAAGGCGATCATGTATTCCTTGACGCGATCCGTAACCTGCCAGCTGGCCAGAATGGTCAGCGGCATGATGAAGGTGGTCAGCAGCACGAACAGAACACTGATACCGTCGACGCCCATCTTGTATTTCAGGCCCAGCAGCCACTGCCCCTCTTCCACCATCTGGAAGCCGGTGTTGTTGGGGTCAAAGCCGGTATAGATGCCGATCGAGACCAGAAAAGTCACGGTCGTCGCCACCAGCGCAACCCATTTGGCATTGCGTTGTGCAGCGGCATCGTCGCCATGCAGGAACAGGGCCAGAATGCCTGCGGCGATGGCGGGGATGAAGGTGACAATAGATAGGATATTGTCCATTAGTGCGCGCCTCCGCCGATCGACATCCAGGTGACAAGGGCAGCAATCCCCAAGACCATCCAGAAGGCGTAAGTAAAGATGTAACCGGTCTGAGCCTTCCCTGCGAGACGGGTGAAGAAGGGCACAACACCCATCGCAATCCCGTTCAGGAGGCCATCGATTGTGTTGCCGTCACCGCGCTTCCACAGGAACCGGCCAAGCGCCACGGTGGGTTTGACAAAGATCGCATCGTAGATTTCGTCAAAATACCACTTGTTCAGCAGGAACAGATACAACGGACGCTGATTTGCAGCCAGCCGCCCGGGCAGCGAAGTGTTCACGATATAGAACCAGTAGGCCACGATAAACCCAAGCAGCATCGCAACGAATGGCGAGACCTTGACCCATTTCGGTGCCGCATGTGCATCGTCCAACACATGGTTGTCCGGCGCCATATAAAGCGCGCCCTCACCCGGCTCACCAGCAAAGACATAGTGGTGATCGCCATGGGCGTCTTTCTCACCGTGCCCGTCATCCGCATGGGCGTTACCGTGGCTGTCGTCGGCGTGGGCGTCATCCTCATGCGCCGTATCCGCCGCATGGTCTCCGCCCTCAGCATGTTCCGAGGCCTCAGCGACCGGAATGCCGTAGAACTTGCCGACCTTGTCCGCGTGACCAAAGAAGTTGCCGTACCAGATCATCCCCGCAAACACCGCACCCAGCGATAGAACACCAAGCGGAATCAGCATGACCATCGGGCTTTCATGCGCGTGCTCATGCGTGTGCTTGTCCCCACGCTCTTCGCCATAGAAAGTCAGGAAAATCAGACGCCAGCTGTAGAAAGAGGTGAACATCGCCGCGATCACCAGCATCCAGAAGGCATAGCCGGTGCCGCCCGCATAGGCACTTTCGATGATGGCGTCCTTGGACAGGAACCCAGCAAAGCCGAAGGTGGTCAGCGGAACGCCGACGCCGGTGATGGCCAGCGTGCCGATCATCATCGCCCAGAACGTATAGGGGATCTTCTTCCGCAGCCCGCCATATTCGGTCATCTCCTGCTCGTGATGCATCGCATGGATCACCGAACCGGCCCCAAGGAACAAAAGCGCCTTGAAGAACGCGTGTGTCAGCAGGTGGAACATCGCTGCCGAGTACATCCCGACGCCAGCGGCAACGAACATGTACCCAAGCTGAGAACAGGTCGAATACGCGATGACGCGCTTGATGTCGGTCTGCACCAGCCCCACGGTCGCCGCGAAGAACGCGGTCGACGCGCCAAGAAAGGTGATGAACCCAGTCGCGCCCGGAGCGAACTCCATCAGCGGCGACATGCGGCAGACGAGGAACACGCCCGCGGTCACCATGGTCGCAGCGTGGATCAGGGCCGACACTGGCGTCGGGCCTTCCATCGCGTCCGGCAACCACGTGTGCAGGATCAACTGCGCCGATTTACCCATCGCACCGATGAACAGCAGGACGCAGATCACCTCAACGGCGTTCCACTCACCCCACAGGAAATGCAACTGCGTTTCCGACAGGGTCGCAGCCGAGGCAAAGATGTCTGAAAAATTGATGCTGTCGGTCAGCAAGAACAGCGCAAAGATACCCAGCGCAAAGCCAAAGTCGCCGACTCGGTTGACAATGAACGCCTTCATCGCCGCCGCATTGGCCGACGGCTTGCGATAGTAGAACCCGATCAACAGGTACGAGGCGACGCCCACGCCCTCCCAGCCAAAGAACATCTGCACCAGATTGTCCGCCGTCACCAGCATCAGCATGGCGAAGGTGAAGAAGGACAGATAGGCAAAGAACCGCGGCTTATAGCTCTCGCCTTCGCGCCATTGCGGGTCGTGATCCATGTAGCCAAAGGAATAGAGGTGCACGAGCGCCGAAACCGTCGTCACCACAATCAGCATGATCGCGGTCAGCCGGTCCAGACGGATCGCCCAGCTTGTCGACAACGAGCCGCTCTCGATCCAGCGCATGATCTCGATCTGTTGCGTCACCCCGTCAAAGGTGAAGAACACGATCCAAGACAGCAGACAGGCCAGAAACAGCAGGCCCGTTGCGGTCCACATGGCGGCCTTTTCGCCAATAAAGCGCCAGCCAAATCCGCAGAGCAGCGCGCCCACCAGCGGGGCAAAGAGGATGGTGGTTTCCATAGTTCTCTTAGCCCTTCATCATATTGACGTCTTCAACCGCGATGGTGCCACGGTTGCGGAAGAAACAGACCAGAATGGCCAGCCCAATCGCCGCCTCAGCCGCCGCAACGGTCAGCACGAACAGCGTGAACACCTGCCCGACCAGATCGCCGAGGAAGCTGGAAAACGCCACAAGGTTGATATTCACCGCCAGCAGCATCAGTTCGATGCTCATCAGCAGGATGATGACGTTCTTGCGGTTCAGGAAGAGACCGAAGATGCCGATGACGAACAGCGTCGCCGCGACCGTAAGATAGTGTTCAAGTCCGATCATAGCTTCGCTCCTGGCGAGTCGGGGTAGTAGAGTTTGCAACCGCAATAGGGGTTGATGCGGTTTTTCTTTTTGGCCCGGCTCAGTACGTCTTCGAAACTGGTCCAATGGTCGTAGCCAAGGCGTTTAGATAAATTCACCAGATCATTCACAGTTGTTTGAGAACTCAGACGGAGTTCTCCGTGGGGTGGATACAAAAGATCTACAGCGTAGTTCCCTACCGACACCCGGAATTTTGAACCCGGCGGGGCGCACACACCGCGAATCTGTACAGATTCTTTTGAGAAGCAATCAACGACAACGACACTTTCGCTTCGCACACACCCACCAGTTAGAACCCAGCGTTGACCAACTCGGCCACCACCAACATCGGTTGCCGGTTTCCCAAAAAAGTCGGAACTCCAACCGTTACCAGCTTCACTAAAGCTACAATCTGCTTCAACCTTGGCAGGTTTGTCGAAATGAAAGATGGGTTTTCCGACTTCACAGTGACCTAATTGACAATCAGCCAATGACGGTCCCGACGCTACGGCCAAAGAAGCTGCAAGCCCTATTGCATAAAATAGCTTCACAACCCCTGCCCCGGTTTCACGTCCTTCAACTCCATCGCCTTGGCCGGGTCACGCATCATCTGGCCGATGATGTCCTGACGCTTGATGTCCTGACGGTGGCGCAGCGTCAAAACAATGGCTCCGATCATAGCCACCAGCAGGATCAGGCCCGCCAGTTGGAACAAAAGGAAGTATTGATCGTAAAGGATGACACCCAGTGCCTCGGTGTTGTGGCGATCTGCCGGAACCGGCTGCGCCAGATTGGCCTCAAAACCCTGCGCACTGTCCCATGCCCCAAAGGCCATGACGAACTGCATCAGGATGACCAGACCGATCAGCAGAGCCAGCGGCATGTAACGCGCCATCTCGGCCTTGAGTTCGGCAAAGTCCACGTCCAGCATCATCACCACGAACAGGAACAGCACCGCGACCGCGCCGACATAGACGATGATAAGCAGCATCGCCACGAACTCGGCGCCCAACAGCACGAACAGCCCCGCCGCGGACAGGAAGGACAGGATCAGCCACAACACCGAGTGCACCGGCTGGCGGCTGATCACCGTGAACAGCCCGCCGGTGATGGCGCTGATGGCAAACAGATAGAAGGCAAAGACGGTCATTGATCCTCATCCTCGTTATCGCCCATGACCTCTTGCGCCAGATCCAACGCGCGGGTCATGGCCGGGATGCCGGCAAAGACCGACATCTGACCGATCGTTTCCACGATCTCTTGTTTCTTTGCGCCCGCTTCCAGCGCATGTCGCACGGTCTGACGCACGGCGCTATCGGCCTGCGCGCCCTGACAGGTCAACCCGGCCAGTGTTAGCAGCAGACGGGTCTTGGCATCCAACCCGTCCTTGTTGACGGTATTGCCGAACATCATCTCCATGACCTCTTTGGGCATGGTCGGCCACAGCGCCTCGAACCCCTTGGGCGAGAAATTCTCCATCGCCGGGTTCATAGCCTTGGCCATGTCCTGAGCCTGCTTCATCATCAGCTCGAACGGATTTGTCGGAGCGTCATTCATCTGTACGGCGCGTCCATTTCCAGATTGCGGGCGATCTCGGCTTCCCAGCGTTCGCCGTTGTCCAGCAGTTTTTCCTTGTCGTAGAACAGCTCTTCTCGGGTTTCCGTGGCGAATTCGAAGTTCGGGCCTTCGACAATGGCATCGACCGGGCAGGCCTCCTGGCAGAAACCGCAATAGATGCACTTGGTCATGTCGATGTCATATCGCGTGGTGCGGCGGCTGCCATCCTCGCGCGGTTCGGCGTCGATGGTGATCGCCTGCGCCGGGCAGATCGCTTCGCACAATTTGCAGGCGATGCAACGCTCTTCGCCATTAGGGTAACGACGGAGTGCGTGCTCGCCCCTGAACCGAGGCGACAGAGGGCCTTTTTCGTGCGGATAGTTCACGGTGGCCTTGGGGGCGAAGAAGTACTTCAACCCCAGTTTCATGCCGACCCAGAAGTCCTGCAGAAGGAAATATTTAGCAGCGCGGGTGTAATCGATTTGGGTCATATCAGCCTCCTACGCTCCAACGCGCAAATGCGCCCCAGAACCAGTCGAATTTCGCCGCGAAGGCCACGAACACCACCCATGCCAGCGAGAACGGCAGGAACACTTTCCAGCCCAGACGCATCAGCTGGTCATAGCGGTAGCGCGGCGTGATGGCCTTGACCATCGCGAAGAGGAAGAAGAAGAACGCCATTTTGGCGACCATCCACAGCACGCCATCCGGCAATCCGGGGATCGGCGACAGCCAGCCGCCGAAGAACAGCAGCGTGGTCAGGGCGCACATAAGGAAGATGGCGATGTATTCTCCGGCCATGAACAACAGGAAGGGCGTGGCCGAATATTCGACCTGATAGCCCGCGACCAGTTCCGATTCCGCCTCGGGCAGGTCAAAGGGCGGGCGGTTGGTTTCGGCGAGTGCCGAGATAAAGAACAGGAAGACCATCGGGAAATGCGGCAGCCAGTACCAGTTGAACAGGCCCAGATTGCCGTCCTGTGCGTGCACGATGGCCCCGAAATTCATCGATCCGGTCGAGATGATCACGCCGATGATGATCAGACCAATCGACACCTCATAGGAAATCATCTGCGCCGCCGAGCGCAACGAGCCAAGGAACGGGTACTTTGAGTTCGACGCCCAACCGCCCATAATCACGCCATAAACTTCCAATGAAGATACGGCGAAGACATACAGGATGGCGACGTTGATATCCGACAGCACCCAGCCATCGTTGAACGGGATCACCGCCCAGGCGATCATGGCCAACACAAAGGATGTGAGCGGGGCGAGGATGAATACGGCGCGGTCGGCGCCCGCCGGGATCACGACCTCTTTCACCACATATTTCAGCGCGTCGGCCACGGATTGCAGCAAGCCATAGACGCCGACCACGTTGGGGCCTCGGCGCATTTGAACGGCGGCCCAGATCTTGCGGTCGCCATAGACGAGGAACAGCAACGAGATCATCACAAAGGCCACGACAGCAAGCACCTGCGCCAGAATGATGATGGCTATGCCGCCGGGGGTGTTAAAGAAATCAGCCATTTGTCCTCACACCGTGGGTCGTCTTGGATATGTCAGCAGGTCGGATCATTCTGCGGCGATCCTGTCGGTTTTCAGCGCCTTCGCCTGCGCCGAAAGCTCGGCCATCAGTTGCGAGGCGCGGGCGATTGGGTTCGTCAGATAGAAGTCCTTGACCGCGTTACGGAATGTCGCCTTGCCCAACGCGCTGGCTTCAAGCGGCTGCACGTCGTTTTCAATCACCTGATCGATCTGTGTCAGATGCGGCACGGCCTCAATCAGCGCCGTGCGCAGCTGCGCCAGCGAGTCATAGGATAGCGTTGCGTCCAGTTCCGCCGACAGCGCCCGCAGGATGGCCCAGTTTTCTTTGGCCTCACCCGGCGCAAAGCCTGCACGCATGGCCAGTTGCGGGCGGCCTTCGGTGTTGACGAACAACCCGTTCTCCTCGGTATAGGCCGCGCCCGGCAGGATCACATCGGCGCGATGCGCACCCCGGTCGCCGTGGCTGCCCTGATAGATCACAAACGCACCTTCGCCAATCTCAACCTCATCCGCGCCGAGGTTATAGATCACATCCGCGGCTGAAACTGCATCCATGCCGCTTTCGTTGGTGGCATCCACATCCATGGCACCGACGCGCGACGCGGCGGTGTGAAGAACGATCAACCCGCTTTCCGTATTCGCAGCAACGGCTTGCGCGGCGGCCAGAACGGCGGCTCCGTCTGCCTCTTGCAAGGCACCCTGCCCGATGATGACCAGCGAGGCTTTGCCCCTGATCTCATCATCACCGCCCATTTCGACGACCTTTTGCAGGGCCGCGCGGTCGTCACCCACATGGTGATAGTCATAGGTCAGATCGACCGCTGGCCCAACCAAAGCCACCTCGGCCCCATGTGCCCAGGCTTTGCGGATGCGCGCGTTCAGCACCGGGGCCTCATCGCGCGGGTTGGTGCCGATCAGCAGGATACGCTCGGCCGCGTCGATGTCTTCTATCGCCGCGGTTCCGGCATAGGCCGCACGGTTGCCAGCGGGCAATTTCGCCCCATCGGTCCGGCATTCGACAACACCGCCCTGCCCCTCGATCATCTGCTTCAGTGCAAACGCAGCCTCGACCGGGGCCAGATCGCCGACGATGCCTGCCGGTTTCTCGGCCCCTTTCAGCGCCTCGGCCGTCTTAGCGAGCGCTTCGGTCCATGTTGCGGGGCGTAGCTTGCCGTTTTCGCGCACGTACGGCCGGTCCAACCGCTGACGACGCAACCCGTCCCAGACAAAGCGAGTCTTGTCGCTGATCCATTCCTCGTTCACGCCGTCATGATTGCGCGGCAGAAAACGCATCACTTCACGGCCCTTGGTATCCACGCGGATATTCGAGCCCAGGGCATCCATCACATCGATGCTCTCGGTCTTGGTCAACTCCCATGGGCGGGCTGTAAAGGCGTATGGCTTCGAGGTCAGCGCCCCGACCGGGCACAGATCGATAATATTGCCCTGAAGGTTCGATTGCAGCGTTTCATTCAGATACGAGGTAATCTCGGCATCTTCGCCCCGCCCGGTCTGACCCATTTGCGTGATTCCTGCGACCTCGGTGGTGAACCGCACGCAGCGGGTGCAACTGATGCAACGGGTCATCGCAGTGCCGACCAGCGGCCCCAGATCCAGATCGTCTACGGCGCGTTTGGCTTCCTTGAAGCGCGAACCCGAAACGCCATAGGCCATCGCCTGATCCTGAAGGTCACACTCACCACCCTGATCGCAGATCGGGCAATCCAGCGGGTGATTGATCAGCAGGAACTCCATCACACCCTCGCGGGCCTTTTTGACCATGGGCGAGTTCGTCTTGACCTGCGGTGCCTGCCCTTCCGGTCCCGGACGCAGGTCACGCACCTGCATGGCGCAGGAGGCCGCGGGCTTGGGCGGGCCACCAACAACTTCCACCAGACACATCCGGCAGTTGCCGGCAATCGACAGACGCTCGTGATAGCAAAAGCGCGGCACCTCGACCCCGGCCTGCTCGCACGCCTGGATCAGGGTCAACGCGCCGTCGACTTCGATTTCCTGCCCGTCGATATTGATCTTGCGGAGGTCAGACATGGTCTAGTTCGCCCTCAAATACACGCCGATGGCGCTGTTTCTTTCGATTTCCTTCTGCCCCAAAGTGCAGAAAGTCCCCGGTTTATTGTAAGAGACACCGTTTGCGGCAAGATATGCCTCGCCCTTGGCGCGCATCCGGTCCTTTTCGGCGTCCGAATCCACATAGGCCCGGATTTCACTGTCCGAATAGCCCAGTTTGTTCGCCTTTGACCGCAGGTCCCACATCACGCCAATTGCTTTCAACCGTCGCCCATTGATGGACGGGCAATATTCGGAAATCTCGTTTGCAATCGCGATGTAGTAGAGTTCGTTGTCGATCTCTTTGACCTCGCGCAAAGGCGGCTTTGCCCCTGCACTCGCTGGAATCATCAGGGCCGCAATTAACATGAGCTTTTTGACAATAGACATTGTTTTTCCTTTCATTCTGGTCTGTCCAGAACGCAGGTCAAAGCGGTCGCTATGCAATAGCAGCCGCTCCCAATATCCATAGTTTTTGGTCAAAACACTCATGGACGCTGACACTTTCCTGCAAAGGTCAATTTGTCATTTTCGATCCGCAGGTTCTGAGGGTCAGAATCCGGGCCAAGCTTCCAGTCGATACGGGACGAACCGAAATTCTGAACGCAGAAGCGGGTCGCCTCGTACCGGCCCGCCTCGCGCGCGCCATCAAGCGAGGCCGAGACCCCGCTCACTGTCACAGTGAAATCAGTCGGCGACACCTTTTTGTCGACCGAGCGCGCGCTGGCACGAAAGTATTTTCCGTCAAACAGGATACGATCACTCGAGGATCTGACGGTGCAGGCCGAAACAGCCGTCAGGATCAATATAGCGGGCAGCAGTTTCTTCATAGACCTCAACCGTTCACATGCGCCCGTCGTGCCAGCGGGCAGACCATGCCTCCTATGTGTCGCCACGCCCATTATCAGAACACTGCCACCAAGGCCATGAGCCCAAGGATGAACATGCAGGCCCAGCCAGCGACATAGGCAACCGACCGCAAGCCGCCATGCGGGTTGCCCAGCCCACGCAGATGAAGAATCAGCATCACAATCCGGGCCACCAGTGCGACCGAGGCCAGAAGGTTCACCCAAAACGGGCTGACACCCAGCAAAATCGCAGCGAGTGTCACCGTCAGAAATGCCGGCAGAGTTTCCGTTCCGTTCAGATAGGCCCGGTTCAGGCGATACGCCTTATCCGCGTAGTCCTGTTCAGGCGTCGCACCGGGCGCGAGTCCCTTGCCCTGTTTTGCCAGCGCCGAAAAAGGTGACAAGGCCAGCACGATCAGCGTGAAGATGACCAGCGACGCGATAGCGTGGGAATATTCAGCATAGATTTCCATGATCTCACTCCGCTGCCATCGCACCCATACGGCCCGACTTCTGAGCCTTGATGCGGTCTTCGATCTCTTCACGGAAATTGCGGATCAGGCCCTGAATCGGCCAGGCCGCCGCATCACCAAGGGCGCAGATCGTGTGACCTTCGACCTGTTTGGTCACGTCAAACAGCATGTCGATCTCTTCCAACTCGGCCTCGCCACGCACCAGACGATCCATGACGCGCATCATCCAGCCGGTGCCTTCGCGACAAGGGGTACACTGACCGCAGCTTTCGTGCTTGTAGAACTTTGACAGACGCCAGATCGCCTTGATGATATCGGTGGACTTGTCCATCACGATCACGGCGGCAGTGCCAAGGCCCGAGCCGAGTTCATTGCGCAGATGATCAAAATCCATGATCGCGTCGCGCATGTTCTCACCGCGCACGCACGGAACCGAGGAACCACCCGGAATCACCGCCAGCAGATTGTCCCAGCCGCCGCGAATTCCGCCGCAATGGGTCTCAATCAACTGTTCAAAGGGGATCGACATCGCCTCTTCGACGACGCAGGGGTTGTTCACGTGGCCCGAGATTGCGAACAGCTTGGTGCCCGCGTTGTTCTGACGGCCAAAGCCCGCGAACCAGTCGGCCCCGCGCCGCAGGATCGTCGGCACAACGGCAATCGACTCCACGTTGTTCACCGTGGTCGGGCAGCCATAGAGCCCCGCGCCCGCCGGGAACGGAGGTTTCATGCGCGGCATACCCTTCTTGCCCTCAAGGCTTTCCAGCAGCGCTGTTTCCTCACCGCAGATATATGCCCCGGCTCCGTGATGCAGGAACAGGTCGAAATCCCAGCCCGAACCAGCGGCATTCTTGCCCAGCAGGCCCGCGTCATAGGCTTCGTCAATTGCGGCCTGCAGCGCCTCACGCTCGCGGATATATTCACCACGCAGGTAGATATAGCAGGTATGCGCATTCATCGCGAACGACGCGATCAGACAGCCTTCGATCAGCGTGTGCGGATCGTGGCGCATGATCTCGCGGTCTTTGCAGGTGCCGGGCTCGGATTCATCTGCGTTCACAACCAGATAAGCCGGACGACCGTCGCTTTCCTTGGGCATGAATGACCATTTCAGACCGGTTGGAAAGCCTGCGCCCCCGCGCCCGCGCAACCCGGAATCCTTCATCGTCTGAATGATCCAGTCGCGGCCGTTCTTGATCAGGCCAGCGGTGCCGTCCCAATGCCCCCGGGCCTGCGCGCCTTTCAGCGTGCGCTCATGCATCCCGTAGATGTTGGTAAAGATCCGGTCCTGATCCTTCAGCATCACTCGCTTACCCTTGGCTATCCTGGCGCATTCGCCAGAGTTGATAAATGTTCACGCCCGCATAGATGAACCCCGCCAAAGCGGCGAAATCAAACAGCAGCGCATAGCGCCCCGGCAACCCGATCGCAGGGCCGATGAACAGCGTCATGCCAAGCCATACGAGCATGGTCACGGCGATGACCACTCCGATATGACGACCCTTGCGGGCTATGGCTTGTTCCTGTTCCGCGTTCATCTGTCTTTGGGGCCTTTGCCCTAGTCCTCGTAAGTGCCGTCTTCTTTGGCCCGCTTGGCGAATTCAGTCTCTTCACCTGCGGCCAGTTTGGCGGCCTGTTCAATCCATCCGTCACGCTCGATCCGGCCCTTGAACCGCAGCCGCGCATCGACCCACGCGATCTGAAGCGGAGTCCACGCGGCAATCTGGTCAAAGTGGTAAAAACCCAACTCATTCAGCGTCTGTTCCAGTTTGGGCCCGACCCCTTTCAGCAGCTTGAGGTCATCCGGCTTGCCATCACGCGCACCTTCCAAGGTCACAGGTTCGTCTTCCTCGGCCTTGGCTTTCTTTGCCTCTTCGGCCTGTTTCACCGCAGGTTTCGGCGCTTCAGGCGCTTTCGGAGGCTTCGCCGCCGCCGAAGCCCCAGCCTGCTTGCCATCCTTGCCAAGCCAGGGCGTCAGGATTGGAACCTCGGTCCCATCAATACGCTTGACCGTGTCGCCAAGTCCCGTCGCCAGTTCAGCGCTGGCATTATGTTCCGGCTTGCCCGCCTCATATTCGGTCAGGCTGGTCAGCCCACTCAACGGCTCTGCCGCATAACGCCCGTTCTGAGGGCCGGGCACCGGCACTTTGCCAGCCACCAGATCATCGAGGATCTTACCAAAGCTCTCGGTCGTCAGATCCTCATAATAGTCCTTGCCGATCTGCGCCATCGGCGCATTGGTGCAGGAGCCGAGGCATTCCACCTCTTCCCAGCTCAGCTTGCCATCAGCGGACAAAGCGTGCGGTTTGGAGGCAATCTTTTCCTTGCAAACCGCGATCAGGTCTTCGGCCCCGCAGATCATGCAGGACGTCGTGCCACACACCTGAATATGCGCCACAGACCCAACCGGCTGCAGTTGGAACATGAAGTAGAACGATGCCACCTCAAGCACGCGAATATAGGCCATGCCCAGCATATCGGCCACGGATTCAATCGCCGGACGGGTCAGCCACCCCTCCTGCTCTTGCGCGCGCCACAGCAGAGGGATCACCGCACTGGCCTGACGGCCCTCGGGGTATTTCGTAACCTGCGCTTCGGCCCATTGCTGGTTTGCAGCGGTGAAGGCAAAGCTTTCGGGTTGTTCTGGGTGAAGACGGCGGAGCATCAATTTACCCCTTTCAAATATCCACAAGTACGAAGTGTTCTTCGACCAAGCTTTGCTACTTCTTGTGCGACCTCAAATCTAGATTGCAGTTGTACCGCCGAGTTAATGTCCTGTTTCAAACGATGTGTGACATTGTCGTCATCTTCCAATCTGGGGCCCATAGTATTTTCCCAATGCTCTCGAAGCGTCTGGTTGACAAAATTGGCCCCATGCTCGGAAACAACAATATCTACTGCCCAGTTTACTTTAGAGATTACATAAAACTGCTCTTGCTGAGACAGAGGGCCGTTTCCCATCGAAGCGTCTAAACTCGAATACGAAACCCAGCGTGAGATCAAATATAAATGAGCATCCGCAATGGCCTCACCAACAGAAAAGCAGGATTCAACCAAGCTTTTTTCCTGCGCAGAAACACCTGTTCCGATCAAACTCATCGCGAAGGAGACTAAAAATGATGACAGCCTAGTTGCTTTACTTCTCACCGATCAATCTCCCCAAACACAACATCCATCGTTCCGATAATCGCAGCGACGTCTGCGAGTTGGTGCCCCCCCGCAACGTGGTCCATGGCTTGAAGGTGCAAGAACCCCGGCGCGCGCAGCTTGGCGCGGTAAGGCTTGTTGGTGCCGTCGGCGACCAGATAGACGCCGAATTCACCCTTGGGGGCTTCGACGGCGGCATAAACTTCGCCAGCGGGGACGTGGAAGCCTTCGGTATAGAGCTTGAAGTGATGGATCAGGCTTTCCATCGAGGTTTTCATGTCCGAGCGTTTCGGCGGGGTGATCTTGCCGCGCGCCAGAACATCTCCGGGGCAGTCGCGGATTTTGGCGATGGCCTGACGGATGATCAACAACGACTGGCGCATCTCTTCCATGCGGACCAGATAGCGGTCATAGCAGTCGCCGTTCTTGCCGACGGGGATCTGGAATTCGAACTCGTCGTAGCATTCATAAGGCTGCGCACGACGCAGGTCCCATGCGAGGCCAGACCCGCGCACCATCACGCCCGAGAAGCCGTATTTCTGAATGTCATCCTCGGTCACGACACCGATATCGGCGTTGCGCTGTTTGAAGATGCGATTTTCGGTCAGCAGTCCGTCAATGTCGTCCAGAACGGCAGGGAATTCGTGGCTCCACGCTTCGATATCGTCCAGCAGTTCGGGCGGCAGGTCTTGGTGGACACCGCCGGGGCGGAAATAGGCGGCGTGCAGGCGGGCACCGCAGGCACGCTCATAAAACACCATAAGTTTTTCGCGTTCCTCGAACCCCCACAAAGGCGGCGTCAGCGCGCCCACGTCCATCGCCTGCGTGGTCACGTTCAGCAGGTGGTTCAGGATGCGCCCGATCTCGGAGTACAGAACCCGGATCAACGAACCCCGGCGCGGCACCTCGACCCCGGTAAGCTTTTCGATGGCCAGACACCAGGCATGTTCCTGATTCATCGGCGCCACGTAATCCAGACGGTCGAAATACGGCAGGTTCTGCAGATACGTCCGGCTTTCCATCAGCTTTTCGGTGCCACGATGCAGCAAGCCGATATGCGGGTCGCAGCGTTCGACGATCTCGCCGTCCAACTCAAGAACAAGACGCAAAACTCCGTGTGCCGCAGGGTGTTGCGGGCCGAAGTTGATGTTGAAGTTGCGGATCTTCTGTTCTCCGCTCAGCGCGTCAGTGCTGCCGTCATCGTATCTTGAGCCGTCCATCAACGCCCCCGTTTCTTCTTTGCTTCGGCCCGCACCCGAACCTTTTCCGCCTCGGTCGCCTTGGCGGCAGCCCCGGCCAGCAAAACACCCAGCGCACCCAGAACGATGAGTTCCCCAATCATCTCAGCGGCGCTCCATCTCTTGCAGTTTCAACCCGACCCACCAAAGCAGCGCGATTGTGCCGAACGGCACCAGACACAGCAGGCACCAGTATTTGTTGATCCCGAAAAACGGCAAAATCTTTACCATCGGGATGATGGTCAGCGCAGACAGGATCAGCCACCAGATGCCCCCCATCACTCGGCCTCCGGTTTCTCATCCCCGGGCAGGATATAGTTCGCACCCTCCCAAGGAGACATGAAATCAAATTGGCGATATTCCTGCACCAGCGATACGGGTTCATAAACCACGCGCTTCTGCGCCTCGTCATAGCGCACTTCGGTATAGCCGGTGGTCGGGAAATCCTTGCGCAGTGGGTAGCCGCGAAAGCCATAGTCGGTCAGGATGCGCCGCAGGTCCGGATGACCAGAGAACAGGATGCCGAACATGTCGAACACCTCACGCTCGAACCAGTTGGCCGAGGGGTGAACGTCAACGATCGATGGCACCATGTCTTCCTCGCGGATCGAGACCCGCAGGCGGATGCGCTGGTTCTGGTACATCGACAGGAAGTGATAGACCACGTCGAACCGCTTGGCCCGTTCGGGATAATCGACGCCGGTGATATCCACGAGGGTCGAGAACTGACAATTCCGGTCGGCTTTCAGATACTCGATGAACTCGACTAGATTTGACGGGGCCACATCCACATTCAACTCACCATGGGTCACATCCCATGACAACACGCAATCCGGTCGCTTGAGTTCGATATGCGTGCCAAGCTCTTTCAGCGCTTCACTCATTGCGGCCCTCCTGCAAAACTTCGTCATAGAACGTAGCTTCTGCGTCGTAAGACTTGAAAAACTTCGCCATAAAGTCGGGCATAACCGTCTTTGCGATTTCGTCGCCCGCATAGGTCGCAATAGCGGCCAGGTCACGCCATTTGGTCAGCACCATGACATGGCAGGGGTCCTGATCGCGCCGGACGAGGAACGACACGCTTTCAAACCCATCCACGGCGCGCATACTGGGGAGCGCGCGTGTCCGAAAAGTACCGACCCACTCGGCAACATCGTCCCGGGCAACCACAGCCTCCCATCGCCTGACAACAGGACCACTCATCGCACAATCGTCCCTGTCCGGCGGATTTTGCGTTGAAGCTGCATCAGACCATAAAGAAGTGCTTCGGCGGTCGGCGGGCAGCCGGGCACGTAGATGTCAACCGGCACAATCCGATCACAGCCGCGCACGACCGAATAGGAATAGTGGTAGTAACCGCCGCCATTGGCGCAGGAGCCCATCGAGATCACATAGCGCGGTTCGGGCATCTGGTCATAAACCTTACGCAGCGCCGGGGCCATCTTGTTGGTCAGGGTTCCTGCCACGATCATCACATCGGACTGTCGCGGGGATGCGCGGGGCGCGATGCCGAACCGTTCCGCATCATAACGCGGCATCGAGGTGTGCATCATCTCAACCGCGCAGCAGGCCAGACCAAAGGTCATCCAGTGCAACGATCCGGTCCGCGCCCAGTTGATGATATCTTCGGTCGAGGTCAGCAGGAATCCTTTGTCCTGCAGTTCCGCATTCAGGGCCTGGGTGGCGACTTCTTTGTCGACGCCAGCGGTGTTTGCACCCGTCATCACTCCCATTCCAGGGCCCCTTTCTTCCATTCATAGGCGAAGCCGATGGTCAGAACGGCCAGAAACACCATCATCGACCAGAAACCTACGTCGCTGATATCTTTGAATCCGACGGCCCAGGGGAACAGAAAAGCAATCTCCAGATCAAAGATTATGAACAGGATCGAGACCAGATAGAACCGGACGTCGAATTTCATCCGCGCATCATCAAAAGCGTTGAAACCGCACTCATATGCGCTGACCTTTTCGGGGTCGGGGTTGCGCACGGCGAGCACCACAGCCGCGAGAATCAAAACGATCCCAAGGCCCACGGCCACGGCCAGAAACACCAGAATCGGGAGGTACTCCCGCAGCAGGTCTTCCACGTAAAGCTCCTTTCCTGCGCAAGCCTTGCAAGAAGCTGCGCCGTCAATTGGCGTGTTGACTGGACATTCTCTATCCGCGCGGGGTCAGAGGGTCAACCGAGCAGAAACGCGCAGCCTGCCAAAAATCTGTACGGGTTGAGTTGCCTGGGCTCTTTGGGTATTTCCGGTCCCTTTGCCTGTCGCGGCAAACCGGATCTAAACGCTCCAATCAGGTTTACGTTTACCGAAAAACGCGCCGATTCCTTCCTGCGCCTCATCTGTTTCCCAGCGGTCGACAAGCGCTCCGATGGTGTGGTCGATCGTGGCATCGTCGATCTTCGGCCCCAGCGCCTGAACCAACGCCTTCGCCGAGGCTACTGCCCCCGGCGCGCAAGACAGGTAAGGCAGAATCTCAGCTTCAACAGCGTCCTGCAGTTGCTCGGCGGTAACTGTTTTGGCCAAAAGACCAAGCTCAACAGCTTCAGAAGCATCAAACAGGCGCGCGGACATGAAAACGCGTCGAGCCCGAGCCTCGCCCATTCGCGCGATCACATAGGGTCCAATGGTCGCGGGGATCAGCCCCAGCCGGGTTTCGGTCAACCCCATTTTCAACCCCTCGACACCTATCGCGACGTCACAGACCGCCGCCATTCCCACTCCGCCGCCAAACGCGTTGCCATGCACCGCACCAATCAGCGGCTTCGGCAAGGTGTTGAGCGCCTGCAGCATCTCGGCCAATTTGCGAGCTTCGTCAAAGCGGGTTTGCGCGTCGGCTGCCATTTGCGCCTGCATCCAGCCCAGATCGCCACCGGCACAAAAACTCTTGCCCGTGCTGGCCAGCACAACCACCCTGACCGAGGCGTCTTTGGTCAGTCGTCCGGCGGCTTGCGTTAATTCAGCAATCATTTGCGCTGACATGGCATTGTGTTTTTCAGGCCGGTTCAGCGTCAGAGTCGCGACCCCGCGCTCATCCGTCTTTAGCAAGATCGTTTCGAACATATCGGGCCTTTCAACCTTGCCGCATCGACCGGACCATCTGTGCGGCCTCTTCCAGAACTGCAGAATCCAGCCCGGTTTGATAGCCCAGCCGGTCCAGATGTGCCGCCACTTCTTCGGTTGCCACGTTACCGGCGGCACCCGGAGCGTAAGGGCAGCCGCCCAGTCCTCCGACTGCGGCGTCGAACACCCGGACACCCAGCGCCAGCGCCGCATCGATATTGTCGATAGCCCGCCCGCCCGTATTGTGAAAATGACCCGCCAGACGCGTCACGGGCACCCTTTCTCGGACTTTCAGCAGCATATGCGCAACCGTGTCGGGCGTGCCCTGCCCGATGGTATCCCCCAAGGACACCTCGTAGCAGCCGAGCGAGAACAGTTTGTCCGCAACTTCTGCCACTTTCTCGGGCGATGTCGGGCCGTCATAGGGGCAGTCGGTCACGCACGAGACATAGCCCCGCACCGGCAGATCGATATGGCGCGCGGCCTCCAGGATCGGGGTGAACCGTTCGATGGACTCAGCAATCGTCGCGTTGATGTTGGCCTTGGAAAATCCTTCGGAGGCCGAGGCAAACACCGCGATTTCATCCGCGTTTGCGGCCAGAGCGTCCTCGTACCCGCGCATGTTCGGCGTCAGGGCGGCATAGCGGATGCCATCCTTGCGCGCGATCGCGGCCAGAACCTCGGCGCTGCCTGCCATCTGCGGCACCCATTTGGGCGAGACGAAACTGGCCACCTCGATCCGATTGAAGCCGGCCCGGCTGAGGCAATCAACCAGCGCCACTTTCTCGGCCACCGGAATCTCGCGCTTCTCGTTCTGCAAACCGTCACGCGGCCCGACTTCAAATATCTCAACCCGTTCGTCCATCACCGCGCCGCTCCTTGATATTTCGTACAAGATTTGATCGTGCCACAGCTTGTCGGTTCAAAACAGCTATTCCTCGCGCAGCCGGACAAGGGCAGCCCCTGCTTCAACCTGAGCGCCAGCCTCGGCCAGCACTTCGGCGACCACGCCGTCACGCCCCGCCAGCAAGGAATGCTCCATTTTCATGGCTTCCAGGATTGCCAACCGGTCGCCTTCGTGTACGGGCTGGCCCGGTTCGACAAAGACGGCCTTGACCAGCCCGGGCATCGGGGCTTCGATCACATTGGTGTCTCCGGCTGCGCTTGCATCGCGCGCAAGCGGATCGATAAGATCAAAACTCTGACCGTGCCCCTGAAACACGGTGATCCGAGGGCCACTGACCGAGACACGCGGCATGGGGCGACCGTTCAGCAGCCAGCGCCCCCCAACGCGTCGCGCCTCGACCGTGTCCTCTCCTATCTGCCAAAGCTGACGGTTCGGCCCATCCACCTGAACATCCAGATCCATGTTCTGGCCGACATGTTCCAGCTGAACGGCGCGATGCAGCGGTGCCCATAGGGTAAAACCGGTGTCAGCATCAGGTTCATCCAGATCGAGCGCGGTCATCGCCGCCGCAACACAAGCCTCTGCCGAAACCGCATCTTCCCGAACCAACGCGTCAAGATCGCGCCCGATCAGACCAGTATCGACATCGCCCGAGGCAAAGCCCGGATGCTGTGCCAACGCGCCCAGAAAGGCCAGATTTGTCACGGTTCCGGCAACCTCGGTTTCGCTCAACGCGCGATGCAGCGCCTGCAAGGCAATGGCCCGGGTCGCGCCGTGCACGATGACTTTGGCGATCATCGGATCATACCACGGGCTGATGGTATCCCCGGCACGCACCCCGCTATCCGCGCGGCATCCACCCGGAAACCGCAGGTGAGTCAGGGTGCCCGTTGCCGGCAGGAAGCCCTTGGGCACATCCTCGGCGTATAGCCGCGCTTCAAAAGCGTGGCCGCGGATCGACAGGTCGGCCTGCTGTTTCGGCAGGCTTTCCCCCGCTGCCACTCGCAATTGCCACTCCACCAGATCAACACCAGTGATGGCTTCTGTTACCGGGTGCTCGACCTGCAAGCGCGTATTCATTTCCATGAACCAGAACCGATCCGGCCTTAGCCCGTCCGAGGCATCGACGATGAATTCAACCGTCCCGGCCCCTGCATAACCAATCGCCTCAGCCGCACGCACACCCGCCTGCCCCATCGCTTCGCGCATCTCGGCGGTCATACCGGGGGCCGGAGCCTCTTCGATCACCTTCTGGTGCCGCCGCTGCAGCGAGCAATCCCGCTCGAAAAGGTGCACAGCCTGGGTCCCGTCACCAAAGACCTGAACCTCGATATGGCGCGGCTTGGCGACGAATTTCTCAACCAGAACGGCATCATTACCGAAGGCAGTGCGCGCCTCACCCCGCGCACTATCCAGAGCCAAGGCGAAATCCTGCGGCTTTTCAACCAGCCGCATCCCCTTGCCGCCACCACCCGCGACGGCCTTGATCAGAACGGGATAGCCGATTGCGTCCGCTGCGCCCGCCAGATGCTCGGGGTCCTGATTGTCACCATGATAGCCGGGCACGACAGGCACGCCCGCCTGTTCCATCAGAACCTTGGCCGCGTCCTTGAGGCCCATCTTGCGGATCGCATCCGCCGAAGGTCCGATAAATGTCAGACCGGCAGACTGGACCGCATCCACAAAATCCGGATTTTCGGACAGAAAACCGTAACCCGGATGGATCGCCTGCGCGCCCGTATCCAGCGCGGCCTGTATGATCACATCGCCCTTCAGATAACTCTCGGCCGGAGCTGCATCGCCAATATGCACCGCTTCATCAGCCATCTGCACATGCTTGGCCGAGGCATCCGTGTCAGAATACACGGCGATGCAAGCCACACCCATCTTCTGAGCTGTCTCGATCACGCGACAGGCAATCTCGCCCCGATTGGCAATCAGGATTTTGCTGAACATGGCCTACTCCTCGGCTGTCAGGTCTTCGACAAGGCGGAACCGTTCGCACAGCAGCTCCATCTCTGGATCAAAACCACCATTGCGCTCAAAGTACCGGCGGTGATCTTCGCGCCATCCTTCAAGCGTTTCATTCTCGCCCTCGGCCAGCGCAAAGTCTTCCGTCACATCGCAATAGCGGCAGGTCGAGACATCGAGCGTTTCGATTACAAGGGCTGGGTTATCATCCCAGTCCAACGCAATATCGCGGCGTCCGACAACCGGTGTCTCCGCACCGCCATCCGGGTAATCTCGCGATGCGCCGCAGGTTGCCGTTTTAAGCCCCTGACGTACCAACGCCAAAAGTTCATCGCACAACATCCGGTTGTCGCCGAATTTGAACGTTTGCGCACCGGGGTAGCGGGTTTTCAGGTGTTCCAGATCAGACATCGCTTACATCCTGAACACGCCGAAACGTGTTTCCTCAATCGGGGCGTTCAGCGCGGCGCTGAGCGATAAGGCCAGCACGTCGCGCGATTTGCGTGGGTCGATGATGCCGTCGTCCCACAACCGCGCTGAGGCATAGAGAGGATGCGACTGTTCCTCGAACATCTCAAGTGTCGGGCGTTTGAATTCCGCCTCTTCCTCGGCCGACCACGTGCCGCCCTGCCGTTCGATCCCGTCGCGCTTGACCGTGGCCAGAACGCCCGCCGCCTGCTCGCCGCCCATTACCGAAATGCGCGAGTTCGGCCATGTCCACAGAAACCGAGGCTGATAGGCGCGCCCGGCCATGCCGTAGTTCCCGGCCCCGAAGGACCCGCCGACCAGCATGGTGATCTTGGGCACCGAGGTCGTCGCAACAGCCGTCACCATCTTGGCGCCATGCCGCGCGATGCCTTCGTTTTCGTATTTGCGGCCCACCATGAACCCGGTGATGTTCTGCAGGAACACCAGCGGCGTCTTGCGCTGTGAGCAAAGCTCGACAAAGTGCGCACCCTTCTGCGCCGCCTCGGAAAACAGCACACCATTGTTGGCGATGATCCCGACAGGGCAGCCTTTCACATGGGCAAAGCCAGTCACCAGCGTCTCGCCAAAGCGTGGCTTGAATTCATCGAACCGAGAGCCGTCGACCAATCGCGCTATCACCTCGCGAATGTCATAAGGAGTGCGCAGATCGGCGGGCACTACCCCCAAAATTTCCCCGGGATCATAGGCCGGGTCTTCGGGGGTCTCGAACTGTAGACCGGTCTTCGGTACGGCACCGCCCAAAGACCCCACAGCCCGCCGGGCCAAAGCCAACGCATGGGTGTCATCCTCGGCAAGATAATCGGCCACACCTGACAGGCGGGTATGCACATCACCGCCGCCCAGATCTTCAGCGCTGACAACCTCGCCCGTCGCGGCCTTGACCAGCGGTGGTCCGGCCAGAAAGATCGTCCCTTGCTCCCTGACGATGATCGTCACATCCGACATCGCAGGTACATAGGCCCCACCCGCCGTGCACGAGCCCATCACGACAGCAATCTGAGCAATGCCTTTGGCGCTCATCCGCGCCTGATTGTAGAAGATGCGGCCAAAGTGGTCGCGGTCGGGAAAGACCTCATCCTGATTGGGCAGGTTCGCCCCGCCGCTATCGACCAGATAGATGCAGGGCAGATGATTTTCCTCGGCAATCTCCTGCGCGCGGAGGTGTTTTTTGACCGTCATGGGATAGTAGGTACCGCCCTTAACGGTGGCATCGTTGCACACCACCATGACCTCGCGCCCCTGAACGCGGCCAATCCCCGCGATCACCCCGGCACAAGGCGCGGCATCGCCATACATCCCATGCGCCGCCGTCGCGCCGATTTCCAGAAATGGAGACCCTGCGTCCAGCAGGTTCGCCACTCGGCGTCTGGGGAGCATCTTGCCGCGCGACTCATGCCTTGTGCGGGATTTCTCGCCACCGCCCATGCGGGCGGCTTCGGCGGCGGTAGAGACTTGGGCCAGCGCGTCGAGATGGGCCGAGCGGTTGGCCTGAAAGCCCTCGGAGGCGGGCATGGCTTTGGATGCGAGTTTCATTATCCGTTGCCCTCAACAAACAAAGATCTTGACGCTAAAAAGGTCATCAATTCTCCTCCAACAACGTTCTTAGCCAAATCGCCCTTTGGCTCGTTCGTTCCAATCGGCAATGTGCGCCAAGGATTTTCGCGCCGGTGCCACCTCTCCATCGAAGATACTCAACCAAGCAATCTGCGTCCCGAGCCTCTTCCCAGAGTTTTTGCGCTTCCTTCAGACTCGGCACTCTCAAAGGCAAAGACAAAGCGCCGTCTTCGTCCAAATCATCGAGTTCTTTGTAACGAACCGACAAGGCCAAGGAACTTTCCTTTATTAAGGCATCCCAAACGGCTGTTTCCGCTTCTACACAAAAAAAGATACCCAAAGTGCTTTGCCCCCAAGAAGCATCCTCGTCCATGCAAGCGTCGGAAAACAAACCTGCGCAATCTGACAGTTCAGACGAAGTGGCCGCGTTTCCAACGCAAGATCTAACCTGACTGTCCATATAGGCTTGGTCGATATTGGTTTGACCCAGATCATCCTGAACCTGATACCTCTGCGCCCATGAGATTTGTGGCGAAACAAACGCCAGAAAGAAGACGATGCAGACCATAATTCTTGCTAAGCGACGTATGGCTTTCATTTAACCTCCCTCGCCGCCCGCGCCTTCAATTCCTTCCGGATCACTTTCCCCGTAACCGTCATCGGCAGTTCGTCCAAAAACGCCACCTCACGCGGATAGGAATACTGCGCCAGACGGTCCTTGACCCACTCCTGCAACTCTGCGTCCATCGCCTCGGCCCCCGGTTTTAATACCACATAGGCCTTCACGATCTCGGTCCGCAGCTTGTCGGGCTTGCCAACGACGCCCACCGTCGCCACCGCCGGATGAGTCAGCAAGCAATCCTCGATCTCTGCGGGTCCGATGCGGTATCCGGCCGAGGTGATCACATCATCATCGCGGCCCACAAAGCGCAGATAGTCGCCCTCCCAGATGCCGCGATCTCCGGTGATCAGCCAATCGCCCCGGAACTTTTCGGCCGTCGCCTCGGGCCGGTTCCAGTATTCCAGCAGCATCGAGGCCGAGCCGCGCCGGATAGCCACGTCGCCCTCTTGATCTGTGGGCTGACCGGTCCTATCAATCACCGCCACGTCGTGCCCCGCCACCGGCTTGCCGATACAACCGGGGCGCACCGGGAAATCCTCGGCGCAGGACGACACCACCATGTTGCATTCGGTCTGGCCGTAAAACTCGTTGATCGTCAGACCAAACGCCTGTTTTCCCCAAGCCAGCATCTCGGCCCCCAAAGGCTCACCCCCCGAGGCCACCGAGCGCAGGCCAGGGATCGGCTGGTCCGCCGCCTTCAGCATCCGCAAGGCGGTTGGCGGGAAAAACACGTTACGCACGCCGCCACGCGCGACGACCTCGGCGCAGGCTTGCGCACTGAACTTCTCCAATCGCGCGGCGACAACCGGGATGCCCAACGCCAGACCGGGCATCAACACGTCAAATAACCCTCCGATCCACGCCCAGTCGGCCGGCGTCCACAGGCAATCGCCGTCGCGCAGATGGTTGTGGCTGATAGATACTCCCGGCAGATGGCCGGTCAAAACCCGGTGTCCGTGCAACGCACCTTTCGGACTGCCCGTGGTGCCTGAGGTATAGATCAACACCGCCGGATCTTCCGGGCCCGTATCTGCAAAATCGACCGTCTCTCCGGCCTTGTCACTCCGGTCAGCTATCAGCGGCTCTGCCAGATCACCCAGCAACGCGGCGCCTTCGGCATCGGTCAGAACAACCCGTACCCCGGCATCGCCGACACGCGACCGCAGGGCATCGTGCTTGAACAATTTGAACAAAGGGACGGAAATCGCGCCGATCTTCCAGATCGCCAGATGCGCCGCAGCGCACCATGGTGACTGACTTAGCAAGACGCCCACGCGATCACCGGGACGCACCTTGTCCAGCAAAGCGCGCGCGATTCCGTCGGTCATCTGATGCAACTGACCATAGGTGACGGCCTGCTGGCCATGCCCGGTCAAATCGATCACCGCTATCTTGTCAGGCGGATGCCCCAGACACTGGCGCGCCATGTTCAGCCGGTCCGGCAAATCCCAGCCTCCCGCCCGGTGCAAACCCGGTATGCACCCAGGAGCCATCACCGTGATTTTCCCTTATTTCCCTGCGGCTTGTCCGCTTCGTCCGCCATAGGACAAGTGCCTGTTTGATGTAGATCAGAGAATGGATTCAATTGGACTGTCACAGCGGCCGCATCAACACATTCAAAGGCTCGACTATGACCAAGAAACTCGCCGCATTGACCCTTTCCGCCGCTCTGGCCGCTTTGGCAGCCCCTGCCTTTGCCCAATCGCAGGGTGACTGGACCCTGGGTATCGGCCTCGGCTATCTGGACCCGAAATCCGACAACGGCACCCTTGCGGGGCTCGACGCCGAGATCGACTCGGATACCCGCCCGATCTTTACCGCCGAATACTTCATTCGCGACAATCTGGGCATCGAGTTGCTGGCCGCGACCCCGTTCAAGCACAACGTCACCCTCGGTGGCTCGACCGATGCAGGCAGCGTCAAGCATCTGCCGCCCACCCTGTCGCTGAACTATCACTTCACCACAGGCAGCGCGTGGAAGCCCTATGTCGGTGCCGGACTGAACTATACGATCTTCTTCGACGAAGACTCGCCGCTGGGTGATCTGAAGGTCGACAACTCGTTCGGCGTCTCTCTGCAGGCGGGTCTGGACTATATGGTCACTGACAAAGGTTCGGTGCGTCTGAACGTGCGCTGGTTCGACATCGACTCGGACGTCACGCTGGACGGCAACGATATCGGCAAGGCCGAAATCGATCCCTTCCTTGTTGGCCTGTCCTACGTCCATCGCTTCTGATCCTTTGATCAAATGCGCCTCGCAGATCCCTTGTCTGCGAGGCATTTTTTTCACGACATCTCACTCATCATTTCGCGCCCGATCAGCATCCGGCGAATCTCGCTGGTGCCCGCACCGATCTCCATCAGCTTGGCGTCGCGGAAAATCCGGCTGACCGGCGCATCCGACAGGAACCCCGCGCCGCCCATCGCCTGTACCGCCTGATGCGCCTGCGTCATCGCCGCCTCCGAGGCATAAAGACAGCACGCCGCCGCATCCTGCCGCGTCACGTCCCCGCGGTCACAGGCTTTGGCAACCTCATAGACATAAGCCCGGGCCGAGTTCATCGCGGTATACATGTCCGCTATCTTGCCCTGCATCAGCTGGAAGTTTCCGATGGGTTGGCCGAACTGCTTGCGCTCGGACAGATAGGGCATGATTTCATCCAGACAGGCGGCCATGATGCCGGTGCCGATCCCGGCCAACACCACACGCTCATAGTCCAGCCCTGACATCAGAACGGCCACGCCTCGGCCTTCTTCGCCCAGAACATTCTCGAACGGCACCTCGACATCTTCAAAAATCAACTCAGCCGTGTTTGATCCGCGCATCCCCAGCTTGTCGAAATGGGGCGAGGTGGAAAACCCCTTCATCTCTTTCTCGATCAGAAAGGCTGTGATGCCTTTCGATCCCGCTTCAGGATCGGTCTTGGCATAGACGACCAGAGTATCTGCATCCGGTCCGTTGGTGATCCAGTATTTGTTGCCATTCAACCTGTAATGATCATTGCGCTTTTCCGCGCGCAGCTTCATCGACACGACATCCGACCCGGCCGAGGGCTCGGACATTGCCAGCGCCCCCACATGATCCCCCGAAACAAGACGTGGAAGATATTTCTGCTTTTGCTCTTCGGTGCCGTTCAGCTTGATCTGGTTCACGCAAAGGTTCGAATGCGCTCCATAAGACAATGACACCGAGGCCGAGGCGCGCGCGACCTCTTCAACAGCGATGGTATGGGCCAGATAAGTCATCCCTGCGCCGCCATACTCTTCGGGCACCGTAACGCCCAGCAACCCCAACTCGCCCATCTCTTTCCACAACTCGTTCGGAAAAGCGTTGGAACTATCGATTTCGGCGGCCATCGGCTTGACCCGCTCCTGCGCCCAGCGATGCACCATCTCACGCAGGGCGTTCACGTCCTCTCCCAAATCGAATTTCATCGTGGCCGTGAACATACGCGCTCTCCTCCTTCGCGTTAATGAACAAGTGTTCAATAACTGAATAACAGCGAATCCCCAGACGGTCAATCTTTGCAAAGGCCAACGACCAAAACGCAAAACGCGGCCTGTCGGGCCGCGTTTCTGCAGATTGAGCGTGCGCCGCAGGCGCACTCCGTTAGGTCATGATTGATAAACAGCGCCGACTTCAGCCCGAATGATCCGCGCGATCAGGCTGCAATCCTCAAGCGAAAAAGTCAGCGGAACACGCATGTCCATGATCCCGGTCAGGATGCGATCACTTGCTGGCATCGGTTCGCTCTCGGCATAGCGCCAACTGTCATAGCGCGAGGTAAACCCGGCGGGCTCCGCTCCTCCGAACCATTTCAGCTCAACCCCCCGCGCGGCACAGCGCTGGATCACTTCGGTTATACGCTCGGGAAGCCAATCGAGCAGAAGAAACTGAATTGATGACCCGACATAGGTTTCGGCCTCGAGACGTTCGACGATTGTCAGACCGGGCGTTCCGCGCAAACCGTCTTCGATCACCTGATAACGCTCGTTCCATCGCGCGACCTGTCGGTCCAGATCGCGCAGCTGCGGACGCAGGATCGCGGCGCGAAGATTGTCCATCCGCCCCGAGATATTGGGCGTGGTGTATTTAACCCGCTCAAACACTTCGGCCCCCGGAGCAGCCAGATGCCGTTCGTAGAGCATGTAGGAACCGGACAACATCGTCGCCATGGCTGCCAATTCCTCATCATCGGTGATCAACAAACCACCCTCGCCCGAGTTCACGTGCTTGTAGGTCTGGCAGGAATAACACCCGATCGCGCCTTGCCTGCCGGAAAGCTGCCCGCGCCACGCCGCGCCCATCGTATGTGCACAATCTTCGATGACGACCACACCGGCCGCATCACACATCTGCATCAGCCGATCCATGTCGCACAAATGCCCGCGCATATGGCTCAGCACCAGTACACGCGCTTGATCCAGCTTGGCTTCAAGATCGTCCAGATCAATGGTCAGGCTTTCAGACACACCGACAAAAACAGGTTTGCCTCCGACCGAGGCAATCGCTCCGGGCACTGGTGCCAGCGTAAACGCATTGGTCAGGACCGGATCACCCGGCAGCACCCCAACGGCTCGCAAGGCAGTCGCCATGGCATAGCCACCAGATGCAACGGCCAGACAGTATTTCGCACCCATCTGGGCCGCAAATTCCTGCTCTAGCAGGGCGGTTTCACCCAGCTCTCCGGCGGCAACGTTATAGCGATGCAAGCGCCCATGGCGCAGAACCGTCAGGGCTGCTTCGATTGCGTCTTCCGGGATAGGTTCCTGCTGCGTGAAGCTGCCAGTAAATCTCTCGGTCATAGCTTTGTTCTGGGGCTACGAGGTGGCCGCGTCAAGGGATCACGCTGCCCCGATCAGAGTGTTTACCAGATCAGGCAGGTCGTCAAAGTGATGCAGCAACGCTTCGGGCTGCAACGATGCCATATCTTCCCCGGACGGACCAAAGGTGACCAGCACCGAAGGAACACCCGCCGCTCGGGCGGTGTTTCGGTCCGTATCCGAGTCGCCAATCAGAACACACATGTCGGGATGCCCCCCCGCCCGTCGCGCCGCCTCGCGCAACGGCTCGGGATCGGGCTTGCGCACGGGCAAGGTATCGGCACCGACAAGCGAGGCGAATTGATCGCGAACGCCCATCCGCGTCAGCAACAGATCGGCCAGACCTTCGGGCTTGTTGGTGCAGATGCCCACGCCATACCCCGCAGCCTTCAAAGCTTCGACCGCGCCCAGCGCGCCAGGATAGAAATATGTATGGGTGTCGATGGCTTGCCCGTAGACGTCAAGAAAAATTGGGTAATAGGTTTCAACCGTTTTCTCATCATAAGCGCCCACGCGCTTCAGCCCCTGCGTCAACATCAAACGTGCGCCGCGCACCGCTACCGCTGCGTCCTGTTCCGGATGCAGCACATCGCCATGCCCCATCTGTCGAAAACAATGGTTCGCAGCGGCCAGCAAATCGCCGGATGTATCCGCCAATGTTCCGTCCAGATCAAAGATGACAGTCCGCATCAAAACTCCTTGCTCGGCAGAATTCCGCCATCTCGTGTTGCAATCGGCAATCTTCTTTGATGGCCGAAGCGCTTGCGCCTTTGACCTCAGCGGATAAAACGGTCCGCGACAAAACAAAAGAGAAAACAAATTTATGAGCACTGCCCTGATCATCCTTGCCGCCGGAAAAGGCACAAGGATGAATTCCGACATTCCCAAGGTTCTGCACCCGATTGCCCAGACACCGATGCTGGTTCACGCGATGCGCGCCGGAGCCGTCCTGTCGCCCGCGCAGACCGTTATCGTCACCGGCCACGGGGCCGAGGCGGTTGAAAAGGTCGCCACTGCCGAAGACGAAAGCGCCCAGATCGCTGTTCAAGAGGAACAGCTTGGCACGGCACACGCCGTTGCGCAGGCCCGCGACGCTTTGCAGGGATTTGAGGGCGATGTTGTTGTTCTTTATGGCGACACGCCGTTTTTGCAGCCCGACACGCTGGAACGCATGATCGCAGCCCGGGCGCAGAACGATCTGGTCATTCTGGGGTTTGAGGCCGCCGATCCTGCCCGCTATGGCCGTCTTGTGATGAATGGCGACTTGCTGGAACGGATTGTCGAATTCAAGGATGCGTCAAATGAGGAACGCGCCATAACCTTCTGCAATTCAGGACTTTTGGCGTGTGACGCGGGAACGCTCTTTTCACTGATCGATGCCGTCGGGAACGACAATGCTTCGGAAGAATACTATCTGACGGATGTTGTCGAAATCGCCCGGTCCCGCGGGCTGAACGTCACGGCCGTCGCCTGTGACGAAGCCGAGACGCTGGGCGTCAACTCTCGCACGGATCTGGCGGCGGCGGATGCGGTGTTTCAGACCCGCGCGCGTGCTGAGCTGCTGGAGCAAGGTGTAACCTTGATGGCCCCCGACACGGTCTATCTGTGCGCCGATACCGTTATCGGACGCGACACCGTGATCGAGCCCAACGTGGTGTTTGGCCCCGGTGTCACTGTCGAAAGTGGCTCCACGATCCGCGCGTTCTCGCATCTGGAAGGGTGTCATGTCAGCCGTGGTGCGGTTGTCGGCCCCTATGCCCGCCTGCGACCCGGCGCTGAACTGGCCGAGAACACCCGTATCGGTAATTTTGTCGAGGTCAAGAATGCCGAGATTGCCGAAGGCGCAAAGGTCAATCACCTGAGTTATATCGGCGATGCCTCGGTCGGGGCCGCATCCAATATCGGAGCGGGGACCATCACCTGCAACTATGACGGGGTGATGAAGCACAAGACCACGATTGGCGAAAATGTCTTTGTCGGATCGAACACGATGCTTGTGGCTCCGGTTACGGTTGGTGACGGTGCGATGACGGCAACAGGGACGGTTGTGACGAAGGATGTTGAACCTGATGCGCTGGCCGTCGCCCGCGCCAAACAGGAAAACAAGCCGGGTTATGCGCGCAAACTATTTGAAATGTTGAAGGCGAAAAAGGCTCGCCGCGACAAAGGAGCCTGAGCATATGTGTGGAATTGTTGGCGTTCTGGGCAGCCACGAAGTGGCCCCCATTCTTGTGGAGGCACTGAAACGACTGGAATACCGGGGCTACGACAGCGCCGGTATCGCCACCGTAAATGGCGGAGCGTTGGGACGACGTCGGGCGGTCGGCAAGCTGGTCAATCTCAGCGATCTGTTGGTGCATGACCCCCTGCCCGGAAAGTCCGGCATTGGACATACACGCTGGGCAACGCATGGTGTCCCTTCGGTCACAAATGCGCATCCCCATCAGGCTGGCCCGGTGGCCGTGGTGCACAATGGCATCGTTGAAAACTACCGCGAGTTGCGGGCAGAACTTGCCGAAAGCGGCGTCGACTTTGTGACTGAAACCGACACCGAAACCGTCGCCCTTCTGACCGAACACTACATGAATACCGGCCTCTCGCCGGTTGAGGCCGCGTACAAGACCATCGACCGTCTGGACGGTGCCTTTGCACTGGCCTTTCTGTTCAACGGCGAAGATGACCTGATTGTTGCTGCGCGGAAGGGCTCTCCGCTGGCAATTGGTCACGGTGATGGTGAGATGTATGTGGGCTCGGACGCGATCGCGTTGGCCCCGCTGACGGATCAGATCACCTATCTGGAAGAAGGCGACCGGGCGGTTCTGACCCGCACCTCGCTGGAAATCCGCAATGAGGCGGGCGAAATCGCCAACCGCGAAAAGCGTCAGATCAAGCTGGATCAGGCACGCGCCGACAAGGGTGAGCACAAGCATTTCATGGCCAAGGAAATCGCTGAACAGCCCGTTGTTGTGGCCGAAGCGATCAGATCCTATCTGCCAACCGGCGGGGATGAGGTCATCCTGCCGGGTGCCGGGCTTGATTTCACCAAACTGGATCGCCTGACGATGGTCGCCTGCGGCACCGCGTTCTACGCCTGCCTGACCGCGAAATACTGGTTCGAGCAATTGGCAAAAATGCCGGTCGAGGTCGATATCGCAAGCGAGTTCCGCTATCGCGAACCTCCGATCACCGACCGCACACTGGCCCTGTTTGTCAGCCAATCGGGTGAAACCGCCGATACGCTCGCCGCGCTGCGTTATTGCGAGGGCAAAGCGGACAAGATCGTCTCAGTCGTCAATGTTCCCGAAAGCTCGATCGCGCGGGAAAGTGATGTGGCGCTTCCGATCCACGCGGGCGTGGAAATCGGTGTGGCCTCGACCAAGGCGTTTACCTGTCAGCTCAGCGTCCTGCTGATGTTGGCGCTCAAAGCCGCGGCGGATCGCGGTACGCTCAGCCCCGAGGAGATCGCCGATCACGCAGCGGCCTTGCGTGGCTTGCCCTCGGTCTTGAATACCGCCTTGGATCAGAACCTGTCGATCCGCACATCTGCCCAACGCCTGTCCGAAGCGCGAGATGTGCTCTTTCTGGGGCGCGGTCTGATGTATCCGCTGGCCATGGAAGGTGCGCTGAAACTCAAGGAAATCAGCTATATCCACGCCGAAGGTTACGCATCGGGCGAGCTGAAGCACGGCCCCATCGCCTTGATCGACAAGAATATGCCGGTGGTTGTCATGGCTCCCAAAGATACGGTGTTCGACAAGACCGTATCCAACATGCAAGAGGTCATGGCGCGCAAGGGTAAGGTCATTCTGGTTTCTGACGATGACGGCATCGCCGAAGCGCAGGATGGCGTCTGGAGCACGATCCGAATGCCCCATGTCCATCCCAGCCTGACGCCGATCCTGTATTCCGTGCCAGCGCAATTGCTGGCCTATCACACGGCGGTTGCCAAAGGTACTGACGTGGATCAACCGCGCAATCTGGCCAAATCCGTGACGGTCGAATGACCGGGCGGATCAACGTGGACACTTATCTGGATCAGATCAAAGCCCACGCTGATCCCGAACGCGCCGAACAGGCGGCAGCATATCACAAGGCCGCCCGTCCGCATCTTGGCGTGCCCAACCCGGTTCTGAATGACCTGACCAAAACGTGGCGGCGCGAGTTGGATGTGGCGCAACGCGTTGATTTGGCCGATGCCCTGTGGCAGACCAACATTCACGAGGGCCGTCTGGCCGCTGCCAAGCTGCTGACGCAGGCGCGAATCCGCCCCGATCAGGCGGTCTGGGAACTGTTGCAAAGCTGGTTGCCCGATTTCGATGCATGGGCGGTTGCGGATCATGCCTGCATGGCGATGCAGAAACGCCTGACCGCCGATCCCGAGCGTTTGGATCAGGTCGAACAGTGGACAACATCGGACCACATGTGGACCCGCCGCGCCGCCTTGGTCGCCACCCTGCCCTGGACCAAACAGAACCACCCAAAACCCGATGACCTGCAACGCCGAGACCGCATTCTGGGGTGGGCCGCTGGTTATGTCCCCGATCGGGACTGGTTCATCCAAAAGTCGATTGCCTGGTGGCTGCGCGAGCTGTCGAAACACGACCCTCAGCGCGTCATTGGCTTTCTGGAACAGCATGGCGAAGCCATGAAGCCCTTTGCCCGGAAAGAAGCTGGGAAATACCTGCGCTCCTAGTTGGAATACACTTCCAACTCGACCAGTTCATCAAACGGCAACAAAAGGGCCCGCATCGCGTCCAGTGACAGGCGGCCTCCGCTGCCCTCAGGGCCGGGGACAAGCGTGATATAGGCTTGCGCTCCGGTTCTTGGCACCACGACCCGGCCGGTCATCTCTGTGTCCACCAGCGAAGTCTCCAACCAACGACCCGGCGTATTGGGATCGCCCAACCCTGCCACCGTCTTGCGCGGCCCGTCCCAGCCCGTTGAAGACGTAGCCGGGGGCGGTGCCTCGGCCGGGGCTTCAGCGACGACCGGCGTCGCTTCGGGCTGAGGGTCCGACGCGCCGAATACCCGGTCCGAGGTTGACCGAATAGCCTCGCACCCGCCAAGAACCAGACAAATTCCGAACAATACAAATCTCATACCCCTAAAATTACCCTGCCACCCGCAACTGCGCCAGCCCAAAGCACAGATGACCCTTGCCGGTGCCCCCTTGCCGCTTTACCTATGAGCCATGACAGCACCGCTCATCGACCCGTTTGCCCGCGCCATCACCTATCTGCGTGTCTCCGTCACGGACCGCTGCGATTTTCGCTGCGTCTATTGCATGTCGGAAAACATGACCTTTCTGCCCAAGAAAGATCTGCTGACTCTGGAAGAGCTGGACCGCATGTGCTCGACCTTTGTTCGCATGGGCGTCGAGAAACTGCGGATCACCGGGGGTGAGCCGTTGGTTCGCCGCAACATCATGACATTCTTCAACAGCATGACCCGGCATCTCGACAGTGGCGCGCTGAAAGAACTGACGCTGACAACCAACGGTTCTCAGCTGCATCGCTTCGCCGATGACCTCTACGCCGCAGGAGTGCGCAGGGTGAATATCTCGCTGGATACTCTGGATGAGGACAAGTTCGCCAAAGTCACCCGCTGGGGCCGCCTCAAGCAGGTATTGAACGGCATCGACGCGGCGCAAAAGGCCGGACTGCGGATCAAGATCAATGCTGTCGCGCTCAAGGGCTTCAACGAAGAGGAACTGCCCCGCATCACCGAATGGTGCGCCGAACGTGACATGGACCTGACATGGATCGAGGTCATGCCGATGGGCGATATCGGCAACGAGGATCGTCTGGATCAATACTGGTCCCTCAAAGATGTTCGCAAGGAATACGAAAACCACTATGCCGTGACCGATCTGGCGGAACGCACCGGCGGGCCTGCGCGCTATGTCCGGCTTGAGGATACGGGGCAAAAGATCGGCTTTATCACGCCGCTGTCGCATAACTTCTGCGAAAGCTGCAATCGCGTGCGCCTGACCTGTACCGGCGAGCTTTATATGTGCCTCGGTCAGGAAGATATGGCAGACCTACGCGGCGCATTGCGCGACCACCCCGATAGCGAAGAACCGCTGGAAGATGCGATCCGCAAGGCGATCACCCTAAAGCCCAAAGGCCATGATTTCGACTATTCGCGCCAATCGGTCGACGGCCGGATGAGTCGCCACATGAGCCATACGGGCGGCTGACATGTCCGGGCAAAATGCGCGCCCGACGCTGCTTTACAAACTCTATTGCGGGCTGACCTATGTCGCGGCTCCCTTGGCCTGGAAAACCGTCCGCGCCAAGCTTGAAGCCGCCGGGGTGGCTCCTGAAAGGCAACGTGAGCGCTTAGGATACGCCAGCCAACCACGCCCCTCGGGCCAACTGATCTGGTTTCACGCCGCCAGCGTCGGGGAAAGCCAATCGGTTCTTAGCCTTATCAAACGACTGGGCGACCGTTTGCCGGATTCACAGTTCCTGATTACCTCAGGCACCCCGACCTCAGCCGCATTGATCGAAAAGCGTCTGCCACCACGCACGCGCCACCAATACCCGCCACTTGATACTGCTGGTCCGGTGCGGCGCTTTCTGGATCACTGGAAACCTGACGCGGCGATCTTTGTCGAAAGCGAAATCTGGCCGCGCCTGATCGTCGAAAGTGCCGATCGCGGAACACCCTTGGCACTTCTTAACGCGCGACTATCGGAAAAATCTGTCGCAGGCTGGAAAAAGCGCCCGCAAACTGCGCGGTTCATACTGAACAAATTTCGCCTGTTCCTGACCCAGAACGACAAAACGGCTGCGAATTTGATCGCGATGGGCGCGCCTGCTGACCGGGTCCAACCCGGCACCAATCTAAAGGCCATGTCAGACCCACTACCGGTGGACACAAACACCCTCAACGACATCCAGACACAAATCGCAGACCGTCCGGTCTGGATCGCCAGTTCCACCCATGCCGGAGAAGAAGAGGCCATTCTTGCCGCGCATAAACACCTGTTGAACCAACGGCCCAATCTGTTGCTTTTGCTGATCCCACGCCATCCCGAACGCCGGGAGGAGGTCGCCAGACTGACGGCCCAAGCCGAACTGGACTATTCACTCCGCAGCAAGCAGCAACCGATCACCGACGCAACCCAAGTCTATATCGCCGATACGCTAGGCGAGACTGGCACCTGGTACGCCTTGTGCCCCATCGTTTTTCTGGGGGGCTCGCTCAGGGAAATCGGCGGCCACAATCCCTTTGAACCTGCGCAAGCCAATGCTGCGGTCATTACCGGGCCTGGATACTTCAATTTCGCCGAGACATTTGCCCCGTTGATCAAAACGGGTGGAGCGGTCGAAGTTGAAACCAGCGCAGACCTTTCGAAAATAGTCGAGACATGGCTTACGGACAAAACCACGCTTGAGACTGCGCGCGCCGCAGCAAAATCCTGCGTGAACACCCAAAAATCGGCATTGGACGATGTCATCGAAACGCTCAGTACCCAACTCGACCTCGCCCCCCCGGCGGATCCGGCTTCATCTGTCTAAAAATATCCCGGGGGTGTGGGGGCAGAGCCCCCACTCTTTATATCAAGCCGCAGGCATCCGTTGCTCAACGATCTCGGCCCACCAGCTGCACCCGGCCGGAATTGCCTCATCGTTAAAGTTATACTCCGGATGGTGCACCATCGCCGTGTCGCCATTGCCGACCAAAATGTAAGCACCCGGCCGCTCTTCGAGCATAAAGGCAAAATCTTCGCCACCCATGACCAACGGTGCCTCTTCACAATCGCCCGACACCGAGCGGGCCACCTGTGCTGCAAAATCGGTCTGTTCGTCGCTATTCACCATGACCGGATAGCCCCGAATATAGGTCACATCTGCTGTGCCACCAAAGGTCGCCGCGACCCCGTTGCAAATCTCGTTGATCCGCTTTTCCGCCAAATCGCGCATTTCCTTGCCCATGGTGCGCACGGTGCCTTTGATCTGAACCGTCTGCGGGATCACGTTGAAAGCCTTGGACGAGGTTTCAAACGACGTCACCGACACCACCACCTGATCAATCGGGTCAGCATTACGAGAGGCAATCGTCTGCAACGCCAGAACCGCCTGCGCTGTCATCACAGTGGTGTCCACTGTCTCCTGCGGCTTCGCCGCGTGGCCGCCGCGTCCTTCAAAGGTGATATCGAACTGGTCAGTTGCCGCAAAGAACGACCCTGGACGGATCGAGAAGCTGCCGACCGGTTTGCCCGGCCAGTTGTGCATCCCATAGACCTCCTGGATGTTCCAACGCTCCATCATACCGTCCTCGCACATCTCGCGACCGCCGCCGCCGCCTTCCTCGGCGGGCTGGAAGATCACCACGACGGTGCCATCGAAATTACGCGTCTCGGACAGGTATTTGGCCGCGCCCAGCAACATGGCCGTATGCCCGTCATGACCGCACGCGTGCATCGCCCCATCGGTTTTCGAGGCATAGTCCAGACCCGTCGCCTCGTGAATCGGCAAAGCGTCCATGTCAGCCCGCAATCCGATGACCTTACCGCCGGTATCGACCTTGCCCTTGATGACCCCAACAACGCCCGTACGGCCAATTCCGGTCACGACCTCATCGCAACCGAACTCTTTCAGTTTGTCCGCAACCAGCGCACTTGTGCGATGGGTTTCAAACAGAATCTCGGGGTTTTCATGGATATCCCGTCGCCATGCGGTGATTTCATCCTGCAACTCGGCAAAGCGGTTTTTGACTGGCATTTCTTCTCTCTCCTATCTCAAGCCGCCGGCATCCGGCGCTCGACCATTTCGGCAAACCACGAGCATCCCATCGGGATGATCTCATCGTTGAAATTGTATTCGGGGTGATGCAGCCCGGCGCTGTCGCCGTTGCCCAACACAATGAAAGCCCCGGGGCGTTCTTCCAGCATGAACGAGAAATCCTCGCCCCCCATCACCATCGGCGCTTCACCACAGCTGCCGCCCACGGAAACCGCAGCCTCAGCCGCATATCCGGTCTGTTCCTCGGCATTGATGGTCACCGGTACGCCGCGCGAGTAAGTCACTTTGACCGTGCCGCCAAATGTCGTGGCAATGCCCTCTGCCACCTCGGTCAGCCGTTCCTCGATCAGGTCGCGTATTTCATTTGAGTGCGTCCGCACGGTCCCGCGCACCTGCGCCGATTGCGGGATAACGTTGAACGCCTTTGACGAGGTTTCGACCGAAGTCACCGACAATACCGCCTGCAGGATCGGATCAGCATTCCGCGACACGATGGTTTGCAGCGCTACAATCAACTGAGACAGCATCACTGTTGTATCAATCGTCTCTTGCGGCTTGGCCGCGTGACCGCCCCGCCCTTCAAGGTGAATATCGAACTCATCCGCTGCGGCCAGCAAAGGGCCGGATCGGATGGCAAACCGCCCGGTTGGAACGCCCGGCACATTGTGCATCGCATAGACTTCCTGAATACCAAAGCGATCCATCAGACCGTCCTTGCACATTGCCTCGGCCCCGTTTCCGCCCTCTTCAGCCGGTTGAAAGATCACAATGGCCGTGCCGTCAAAATTCCGCGTCTCGGACAGGTATTTCGCTGCGCCCAACACCATCGCCGTGTGGCCATCATGACCGCAGGCATGCATGGCGCCGTCGGTCTTGGAAGCGTAGTCCAGTCCCGTCTGCTCCTGCATCGGAAGCGCATCCATATCAGCGCGCAACCCGATCACGCGGCCCTGCGTATCGGTCTTGCCTTTGATGACGCCAACAACGCCCGTGCGACCAATGCCGGTCACAACCTCATCACACCCGAATTCTTTCAGTTTTTCGGCCACCAGCGCGCTGGTCCGGTGCGTGTCATAGAGAATCTCAGGGTGTTGGTGAATGTCACGCCGCCAACCGGTGATTTCTTCGTGCATTTCCGCAAGGCGATTTTTGATCGGCATCTCATTCTCCCAAAGCTATGCGACAGGCATCCGTCGTTCCACCAGTTCAGCAAACCAACTGCATCCGGCGGGAATTGCATCGTCGTCGAAATTATATTCCGGGTGGTGGCACATGGCGGTGTCCCCGTTCCCGATAAAGATGTAGGCACCGGGCCGTTCTTCAAGCATATAGGCAAAATCTTCTGAGGGCATGATCGGATCGGTGCTGTCATCGACCTTGCCTGCCACCGCTTGCGCGGCCTCGGCCGCGTAGCCGGTTTCAGCCTCGGAATTAACGGTCACGGGATAACCCGGTGTCCAGACCATCTGAGCCGACGCATCAAAAGCCGAGGCCGTATCTTCCGCAATCCGGCGCACGCGCTGTTCTGCGATCTTGCGATACTCGGGGTCAAGCGTCCGCACCGTGCCCTTCAACCGCACCGTATGGGCAATCACATTCGAAGCGACGCTGTCGGTTTCGAATGTGCCCACGGTCAGGACGACACGTTTGATCGGATCAACCGTGCGCGACACAACCGATTGCAAAGCCACAACAATATGCGACGCCACAAGCGTGGTATCCACCGCTTCATGAGGCGCGGCAGCGTGACCGCCCTTACCGGTCACGACGATCTCGAACTCATCGGACGAGGCCAGCAACGCGCCGGGGCGGATCGCGAACTCTCCGACCGGCATTCCGGGCATGTTGTGCATTCCGTAAACTTCCTGAATGCCCCAGCGCTCCATCATTCCGTCCTGGCACATGGCCAGACCACCAGCCCCGCCTTCTTCGGCGGGTTGGAAGATCAGCACCGCAGTGCCATCGAAATTCCGCGTCTCAGCCAGATATTGCGCCGCGCCCAGCAGCATCGAGGTATGACCGTCATGCCCACAGGCGTGCATCTTGCCCGAAACGGTCGAGGCATAGTCCAGCCCCGTCGCCTCTTCGATCGGCAGCGCATCCATATCGGCGCGTAGGCCGATCACCCGACCCATGGTATCCGTGCGGCCCTTGATCACCGCCACAACGCCGGTTTTTCCAATCCCCGGCGTGATCTCATCCACGCCGAACTCTTTCAGGCGATCAACCACAAATCCCGCCGTTTCTTCGACGTCATACATCAATTCAGGATGCATATGCAGGTGACGTCGCCATTTGGTGATCTCATCATGCATTTCGGCAAGCCGGTTCTTGACGGGCATCTTTGACCTCCCTTCTGAGGTGTTATTCGCAGAGCCGTTCTACCAGACGTTCCATGAATTTTTGGCCTGCGTTGAATTGAGAAATCGTAATAAACTCATTCGGCTGATGGGCCTGCGCAATATCGCCGGGGCCGCAGATCACGGCGGAATAACCGGCCTCCTGAAATTGACCGGCCTCGGTGCCATAGCTGACCACATGGCTGGCATTGTCGCCGGTCAACGCGCGCACCAGCATTTCGGCCTCACCGTCCTGTTCAGGGACAAGACCGGGGATCGAGAAATTCTCGGACAGCTCGATCCGCGCTTCGGGATGAATCACCTGCATCCGTGCTTCAACTTCTCGGACCTTGTCGAAATAAGCCTGCTGCCAGGTGGCTTTTTCTTCATCCGGGACGGTGCGGAAATCCATCATAAAACGGCAATCCTTGGCGGTGATATTATGGGCGGTGCCGCCGTCGATCATGCCCACATGGCAGGTGGTCCAGGGCGGGTCGAACACAGCCGCGATATCCGAAGGCTGCGCTGCCATATTCTGCGCATTACGCTGATTGGCCCAGTCGATCAGCGGCGCGGCCTCCATGATGGCGTTGACACCGGTATGCATGATCGAGCTGTGAACCTCAAACCCGACGATATGCGTGTCATAGCCGAACCCGCCCTTGTGACCAGTGACCGCCTGCATCATCGACGGCTCGCCCACGATCACGGCCGAACCCTTTGGCAACACCCCTTGCATCGCTTCGATCATTGGCGGCGCACCGGTGCAGCCCACTTCTTCGTCGAAACTCAGTGCCAGTTGCAAGGGTCGAGCGACACCTGCGTATTGCGCCTCGACCAATGCCCAGATCGCCAGAGCGTCGAACCCTTTCATGTCGCAGGTGCCGCGCCCGAAATATTTTCCCTCGCTCTCGGTCACAACAAACGGGTCGGTGTCCCATGGTTGCCCGTCAACCGGTACAACGTCCGTGTGGCCGGACAGCACAACCGCGCCCTCTTTCAATGGTCCGACATGTGCAAACAGCGCGGCCTTGTGCGGCTGATCGGGATCGGGCCAGAGATGCGGTTCGATCCTATGCGATTTCAGATAGTCAGAAACCCAGTTGACCAGCGGCAGATTGGTGTCGCGACTGACCGTCGGGAAAGACACAAGTTTGTCCATAATGTCCTTTGGTGACAGTCTCATCGTGTGCTCATCCCACCCAATGCTCTTCGATCCATTTCGCCGGCTTGATAAAGTGGCGCAAATACCGCAAGCTGTTCTTTTCCGTAGACTTTCTGTCGTGACGCGCCGCCCAATATGTGCCTAAAGATCCCGCCTTGTGCCGGTGGGTCCACTGCCCCAGAATGGCGTTTTCGGGATCGTTGGCCCCAGCGAAAATAACCACCCGCGCCTTTTTCGGCAGAGTTGGCGTCATCACCAGATTCAGCGGGAAGGTCCAGACGCAATCATGGCTGAACTGCTGAACCGCCCAGCGCGGAAAGAACTTTACCCCGCCCGGCGCGTTTTGTGTGACATAGCGTTGTTCGAACCGGAATTTCTCGGCAATCTTCTGCGGGTCTTCGCGGAACGCCTTTTGCATCGGCGCGAGCTTACCCACCGGAAAGCGGAACAGCGACGTTTGTCCCAGACGCTCGAACGGCGTGGTCGGGTTTTTAGCCATGACGACGTCGTCTTCGTTACCGATCTCAAAGAAAATATCCAAAGATCCCGTGATGACGATATCAAGATCCAGAAACAGAACCGGCCCGGTCAACGAGCCCAGCTTTTCGCTCCAAAGCCTGGATTTGGGCCACTTGCCAATCACACCGACCGGCATGTCATAATCGACCTCTGGCAGATCCTCGCATATCACCTCGGGGCGGACGCCTTCGCGGGAATCCGTGAAACAGGTAAAGCTAAAGGGCGGCGTGATGTTCCGGGCCACCATGCCATACAGCCGATTGATATAGTTCGGTCCGTATTTGGTGCCCCAGTTGATACAGATGATTTGCTTCTTCATGTCGCCCTAGTAACCGCTATCGGTCTCCAGCACAAAGTGTCCGGGTTCAACCTCGCGATAGACCGACGGCTCGGGCTTGTAGTCGATGGGATGAATAGGCGATGGGATCGGTTTGAAGTTCAGATCCTTCTCGGATTTGCGCTGGTTCGGATCCGCAATCGGAACCGCCTTCATCAGCGCCTGAGTATAGGCATGCTGGGGGTTTTCGAACACGCGCGCACGCGGTCCCATCTCAACGATGCGACCCAGATACATGACGCCGACATAGTGGCTGACACGTTCGACCACGGCCATATCGTGGCTGATGAACAGATAGCTGAGGCCCAGTTCGGATTGCAGTTCCATCATCAGGTTCAGAACCTGCGCCTGAACGGACACATCCAAAGCCGAGACAGCCTCATCCGCGATGATCAGCTTGGGGTTCAGCGCCAGCGCGCGGGCGATGGCGATCCGTTGACGTTGCCCGCCCGACATTTCATGCGGGAAACGCCGCATAAAGCTGCGCGGCAACTGCACCTTGTCGAACAGTTGCGCGACGCGGTCTTGAAGCTCAGACCCAGACGCCACACCATAGTTGCGCATCGGTTCGGCAACTTGATCGATCAACTGCATCTGCGGGTTCAGGGACGCAAACGGGTCCTGAAAGATCATCTGCATGTCCAGCCGCGCCTTGCGCAGACCGCTTTGGTCCAGCTTCATAATATCGACGCCGTCCAGATCGACCTCACCCGCCATGGGTTCGACCAGACGCAGGATCGACCGCCCCGCCGAAGATTTACCGCAACCGGACTCGCCCACCAGACTGAGCGTCTGCCCCCGGTTCAGAGTGAAGGAAACATCTTCGACCGCGTGAACATTCGAGATCGTGCGACGCAGCAGACCGCCCTTGACCGGAAACCGCGTGGTCAGGTTCTTGACCGTCAGCAACACCTCGTTGGTGCCGGGAATCGGCGCGATATTCTGCCCTTCGACGCCCAGCAGCTTCATCGGTTCGGGCGCGGATTTGCCCCGCATCTCGCCCAGTTTCGGAACCGCAGCCAGCAGCGCCTTGGTGTAATCATGCGTCGGGTTTTCAAAGATTTCCTTGACGGTGCCTTCTTCGACCTTGTTGCCACGGAACATGACCACAACGCGGTCGGCCATCTGCGCCACCACGGCCATGTCATGGGTGATGAACATCACCGCAGTGCCGGTTTCGCGCTTGAGCCGGTCCATCAGCGCCAGAATCTCGGCCTGAATGGTCACGTCCAGCGCAGTGGTCGGTTCGTCTGCGATCAGCAGGCGAGGCTCGCAGGCCATGGCCATGGCGATCACGACACGCTGACGCATCCCGCCGGACAATTCGTGCGGGTATTGTTTCAGCCTCCGCTCAGGCTCGGGGATGCGGACCTGACGCAACAATTCTAGCGCGCGTTCTTCGGCCTGAGCTTTGGTCATATCCTTGTGGATACGCAGACCTTCGGTCAGTTGCCGACCCACGGTGAAGACCGGGTTAAGCGCTGTCATCGGCTCCTGAAAGATCATGCCAATCTCGTTGCCGCGAATCTGTTTCATCAGATCCTGATCTGCATCCGCCAGATTCATCTCGTCGCCATCGCGACGATCAAACAGCAGTTGCCCACCCGCAATTTCACCGCCGCCAAATTCGACAAGGCGCATCAGAGACAGCGAAGAAACAGATTTACCCGACCCGGATTCTCCAACGATACAAACGGTTTCGCCGGGTTTAACCTCGAACGAGACATCCTCGACGCCGACAACCGGCCCGTCCTTGGTCTGAAATTCCACCCGCAGTTTTTTGACCTGGGCAATAGGCTGATCCAGCACGCGCGCGCTCCCCTTGGCGTCATTTTTGTCTGAGTGCCAAACGCTAAGGCCGCAGCGCCGGAAAAGTCAAACGCATTGCTGAAATTCGCGACGGCAAGGCTTGCAATTTTCGAAAGTTCTGTTTCGATACGCCTCGTAACCACTCTGGGGAGTGGCGAAAAATCGCGACACGTGAAACGCATTGTTGTTTCCCGTCAAATCCTTATCCCCAAAGCGGCAACGCCAAACCCGCAGGCATTGCGGAGATAATCGAGACACGAATGTGTCCAACATGGAGTGTATGATGAAAATCAAAACCCTTTTGCTTGGTGCGATTGCAAGCACGGCGATGGCCCCGATGGCCTTTGCCGAGCGCGGATCGGACGGCAATGTCAGCATTATCTACTGGCAGGCCCCGTCGATCCTGAACCCGTTCCTTTCGGGCGGCACCAAGGATGTGGAATCGGCCTCGTTGGTAATCGAGCCTCTCGCGCGCTACGACCAGGACGGCAACATGGTGCCATATCTGGCCTCCGAGATTCCGACCGTTGAAAATGGCGGCGTCAGCGAAGACCTGACCTCGATCACCTGGAAGATCGCGCCGGGAATCACCTGGTCGGACGGCACGCCGTTTACCTCGGCGGATGTGAAATTCACCGCTGATTACTGTATGCACCCCGAAGGCGGCTGCGCGCAGGTGACTAAATTCGAAGGCGTCACCTCGGTCGAGGCTGTTGACGATCTCACCGTCAAGGTCACTTTCGACGCACCGACCCCGTTCCCCTACGGACCGTTTGTGGGCGGCGAAAGCCCGATCATTCAGGCCGCTCAGTTCGCGGATTGTGTCGGTGCCAAAGCGCCCGAATGCACCACCGAGAACTTCAACCCGATCGGCACTGGACCTTTCGTGGTAACCGAGTTCAAGCCGAACGACGTGATCACCTTCAAGGCCAACGACAACTATCGTGACCCGGCGAAACCGGCCTTTGCGACCGTGACCTTCAAAGGCGGCGGCGATGCAACCGCGGCAGGCCGCGCGGTCATGGAAACCGGCGAGTTCGACTATGCCTGGAACCTGCAGCTTGCGCCCGAAGTGATCGCGCAGATGGAAGCAGGCGGCAAGGGCACTCCGGTTGCAGGCTTTGGCCCGCTGGTCGAGCGTATCATGCTGAACCAGACCAACCCGTCGCCCGATCTGCCGGAAGGCGAGCGTTCGACAGCCAAGCATCCGCATCCGTTCCTGCAGGATCCAGCCGTTTACAAGGCTCTGTCGCTGGCCATCGACCGCCCGCTGCTGGTGGAAATCGGTTATGGTCAGGCGGGCAAAGTGACCTGTAACTGGGTCCCTGCTCCGGCTGCGTTCAACTCGACCTCAATGAGCTGCGACACGCAGGACATCGAAGGCGCGAAAAAGCTGCTGGATGATGCAGGTATCGTAGACAGCGATGGCGATGGCATCCGCGAAAAGGACGGCGTTCCGCTGAAAATCGTCTATCAGACCTCGACCAACGCTGTCCGTCAGGACTTCCAGGCATTGATCAAGGAGTGGTGGAGCCAGATCGGTGTTGAAACCGAACTGCGCAACATCAACGCATCGGTCTTCTTTGGTGGTGATCCGGGCTCGCCCGACACGTTCCAGAAGTTCTATGCTGACGTTGAAATGTACGCCAACACCTTCAACGGCACCGATCCTCAGTCCTATCTGGGCAACGGTCTTTGCGACAAGGCGCCCAAGCCGGAATCGCAGTGGCAGGGTGAGAACATCAGCCGCTTCTGCAACGAAGAGTTCGACAAGCTGCATGGTCAGCTGGCCGAAACCGCCGGTCTGGAGGCCCGCGCTGAAATCGCGAAAAAGCTGAACGACATCATGGTTGAAAACGGCGGTATGATCCCGCTGGTACACCGTGGCCGTCTGTCGGCGCACGCAAACTCTCTGGGTGGCGTTGTCCTGAACGTTTGGGACAGCGAGCTGTGGAACATTGCGGACTGGCACCGCAAAACCGGTTCCTAAGCCCTGATTTTGCAATGCCGCGCCCCGATCGTTATCGGGGCGCGGTCATTTGCGCACCATCCCAACAAGAAGACGCATATAAAGGCGCCTCTTAATGCTTAACTTTACCATTCGACGACTGGTTCTGGCCGTACCCACGCTGCTGTTCATCAGCCTCGTCATCTTCCTGCTTCTCGAACTCGCCCCAGGCGACCCGATGGCGCAGGTTCCTCTCACCGTCCCACCCGAAGTCAAAGAGAAGATGCGCGAGGCGCTTGGCCTCGGCCAGCCGATGCATATCCGGTTCTGGAAGTGGATCGTGCAGTTCTTCTGGATCGAACCGCAAGTTCTGATCGACGCAATGTTCGGAACTACCTTTTCCGAAGGTGACCTGCGTGTGATTTCGTGGCAGACCCGTTCGCCCGTCATGGACATCGTCGTTCAGCGTATCCCGCAGACCCTGTGGGTTGTTGGCACCGCCTATGTGGTCGCGATCCTGATCGCCCTGCCCATCGGCATTTATTCCGCATACCGCCAGTATTCATGGTTCGACCAGATGGGCACCTTCGTCTCGATGGTCGGCTTTTCGGTCCCGCCGTTCTTTTCCGGCGTTCTGGTGATCGTGATCTTTTCGGTCCAACTCGGCTGGTTCCCTTCGATCTATGACACGACTCATGTGGTGAATAGCTGGGACAGCTTTGTTGTGCAGTTGAAGCAGATGATCATGCCGGTCATGGTTCTGGCACTGCAGATCACCGCGCAGCTTTCCCGGTTCATGCGCGCTTCGATGCTGGACAACCTCAATCAGGATTACGTCCGCACCGCCCGCGCCAAGGGCCTCAGCGAATATACCGTGGTCATGGTCCACGTCCTGCGCAATTCGATGATCCCTGTTGTCACCGTGATCGCGCTGGGTATTCCAGCGATCTTCGGCGGCGCGATCATTACCGAGCAGGTCTTCAAAGTGAATGGCATCGGCCAATTGCTGATCGGGGCCATTCAGGCCAACGACCTGCCAATGGTGCAGACGCTGACCTTCATCTTTGCCGTGCTGATCGTGTTGTTCAACCTGATCGCGGACGTTCTGTATGGCATTCTGGACCCGAGGATTCGCTATGACTGATCATGATCGTACCGATACGCTGGTCCCGGACGAAGGATTGGCCCCCGCCTCGACCGCGTTGCCGACCACAGGAGTGATGGAGGAACTGACCACCCCACCCCGCAGCCAGTGGCGCGATGTTTGGGATCAGTTCAAGACCCACAAAGGCGCGATGATCGGGGCGGTCCTGTTCATCTTCATCGTAGCGGCTGTGTATCTGGGTCCGTACCTCTGGACCATCGACCCAACGCAGATCGACATCCGGTCGCGCAATCAGGGGCCCAGCCTTGCCCATCCCTTTGGCACCGACCAGTTGGGCCGCGATATCCTTGCGCGGATGATGTCAGGCGGGCAGACCTCGGTTTCCGTAGGTATCACGGCGATGCTGCTGGCCCTGTTTCTGGGCTCGTTCATCGGCGTGATCGCCGGGTTCTTCAAACGGCTCGATGGCCCGCTGATGCGCCTGACCGATCTGTTCCTAGCGCTGCCTCTGTTGCCCTTGCTGCTGGTCATGATGCTGCTGTTTCGCGAACCCCTGTCCGCTGCGTTCGGACTGGAGCGCGGCATCTTCATCCTGATCGTCTGCGCCATCGGCATCACCTCGTGGATGCCCACTGCGCGGATCGTGCGGGGGGACGTTCTGGCCATCAAAGAGCGCGAGTTCGTTCTGGCCGCCCGGTCCATCGGCACCAGCAACAGCCAGATTATCACGCGGCATATCCTGCCAAATGTGCTGTCGCCGATCATGGTCTCGGCAACGCTGGGGATTGCTACGGCGATCATCACCGAAAGTGCTCTGTCGTTCCTTGGGCTGGGCTTCCCGCCGGATTTCCCGACTTGGGGCCGGTTGCTGTTTGACGGAGTCGACTATCTGCAGCAATACCCCGAACGCGTGTTCTGGCCCGGTCTTGCGATCTCGCTGACCGTTCTCAGTGTGAACTATCTGGGCGACGGCCTGCGTGATGCGCTGGATCCGCGTATTCGCGGGCGCTGAACAAACTCAGCCGGTGCGTTTCAGCGCACCGGCTAACACAATGATCAGAGCCGCCAGCGGGATCAGGACCGCAAAGGCCAGCCTCAGCGTCATCAACTCGGCGAGAAACCCGATCAGGGGCGGCCCGATCAACAACCCTCCGTATCCTAAAGTTGCGACACTTGCGATGGCCTGTCCGGGTGGCACGTTCGGATCACTGGCCGCGCGGCTGAACGCCAATGGCATGATCACTGCATAACCCACACCCATCAGGGCAAAGCCGGTCAGAGCCAGACCCGAACCACCGGCAGAAACAACGGCAAACACACCCAGTGCAGCGAAGAGACCGCCAAACCTTGCCGTTGCAACCGGACCAAAACGCGCGATGACCACACCACCGGCCAGCCTGAAGACCACCATCGCGATCGAGAATACGGCATAACCCAACGCGGCAACGCTCTCTGCTGCTCCGGTCTCATCCCGCAGGAAAATCGCGCTCCAATCCGCAACTGCACCTTCGCCCAAAGCGCCACACAAGGCGACAAACCCAACAAGCACCAATGCACCGGAAGGCAAAGCAAATACTGCTCCTCCGGCCTGTTCCGTCTTGCGCGAACTCCACGTCACCCATGACAAGACCAATGCGAGGCCTACGACAATTCCACCTGCCAGCAGAAAGTGCTGCAGCACCGTCAGGTTCAGTTGAACCGCCCCAAACCCGCTGAACGCGCCTAAACCTGCCCCAAGACTCCACATTGCGTGGAAAGAAGGCATAAGCGGCTTGTCATAAGCCTGTTCAACCTCTGCCGCCCAAGCGTTCATCGCCACATCCATTGATCCGTGAAATGCGCCGAAGATGAAAAGGTAGATGGCAAGCGCCCAGAACCCACCGGCAAAGGCAAGAAGGATCAGCGACAGCGTATAAAGGACTGCAATAACCCGCGTGATCGAAACTGCACCAAACCGATCCGTCAGCCGACCTGTGATCGGAAAGGAACAAACCGCCCCAGCCGCCATGAACAGCAGGCCGTAACCCAGCTCTTCGTGGCTGAGGCTCAGACGATCGCGCACAGCCGGAATGCGCGAAGCCCAGATGCCAAACAAAGCCCCGTTCAGAATGAACATGGCCGTCACCGCACGCCAGGCCGCAAAAACACTGATCATCGGATTCTCATGTGAAACGTGACAAACGATGCGTGTATCGCAGGGCCTGCGGTGATTGGCAAATACACCCTATTCGATACGACGACGGATCTTTCGGATCGCAAACCAGACAGCCAGCACCACGGGCACGGTTACACCGGCAGTCAGCATCCCCTTGCTGATCCCCGCCTCGGTCAGCGGATAGAGAAGATATCCGAGCAGCGAGACCGCATAATAGCTGATCGCGACCACCGACAATCCCTCGACCGTATGTTGCAGCCGCAGCGCCAGATCGGCGCGCCTGTCCATGCTGGTCAGCAACGCCTGGTTCTGGGCGCTGCGTTCGACATCAACCCGCGTTCGCAGCAACTCTCCGGCGCGGATCGCCCTGTCAGACAGGGTTTGCAGCCGCTTTTCTGTTGATTTGACCGTGCGGATGGCGGGCTCGTACCGGCGCATCATGAAATCGGCAAAGCTCTGCCCGCCTTCAAAGCGTTCTTCTCTCAACACCTCGACCCGCCGATTGACGATGGCCTCGTAGGCACCTGTTGCACCAAAGCGGAATGCGCATCGGGCTGCGATGGTTTCAAGCTCGGTCGATGTCGACAGAAGCTGGGGCAACAGCGCATCAGGGGCGACAGCGTCGTCCGTCATTTCGACCATCAGTTCGGTCAACCTCTGGTCCAATTCGCCGATGCGCGGCATGATCTCCTTGACTCGGGCGAAGCCAAGCATAGACATCGCCTTGTAGGTCTCGATCTCGCACAACCGTTGGATTACCCGCCCCGTCCTGCGCTGCCCGGTCCCTTTCGAGACGAACAGCGCAAATCTCATGTGGCCTGCAGGATCGATCCGAAAATCGCTGGCGCAGATGGCCGAGTCATCCAGGACCCGCGCAACCGCCAGACTTTCCGGCTCAAACCAGCTTCCCAGGGCCGAGCGCCCCACCTCGTCCTCAGGTCGGTCCACGACACGCATCATGACGGACGTGATCCTTTCGCCCGGACTTGATGCCAGCCAGTCCGCCGGGAAAACCTCGAAATCCGCCGGATCAAATGCCCGTTCGCTGACATTCTGCGAAATCGCGGTATAGGTCACAAATTCGGTATGCTGCTCCCACTTGAGCCAATGCCGTCCGATCTGCCCTGCGTAATGCGTAGCCTCGGGTTGAGGATGCGTCGCCCCATGCCGATCCAGCAAGTTGATCAGATGGGCCATATCCTCGCCCCGGTCCCGCGCTGCGGCTTCGTCGCTTTTCTTGATGGCCAGGAAGACAACGGTGCACGGGGCTTGTGCCACCGGGAACGGTCGTGCGTGCAGTTCATTGGCCAAGGCGTAGCGCAATGGGTGGTCCTGGATCGGCGTCATAACTTGCTCCGTCGGGTTCGAGCTACTATACCCATCCCCCGAGCTTCCGCAATTCTCGCTTTATTTCAATTAGTTACGTGGATACCTCGGTATACAATTCGCTATCTCTTTGATTTAACTGCCATTGCTCGACAGCACCGCGTTCAACACTCAGTTTTTCCACGCGGTATCGTCGATGAACTGCCAGATTTCGAGGCAATTCCAGAGCTTTGGTGTCTTTTCAGCAACTGAACGTGGGCACAACCTGCCTAATAATTAGTCGCTACATTGAAAAAGGCGCCCGATATGGACGCCTCCCTCTGTTTCATTTCACTCAGCTCATTCGATCATTGGCAGGAGTTTATCGAGTGAGGCTTTGGCGTCACCATAGAACATGCGGGTGTTTTCCTTGAAGAACAGCGGGTTTTCGATGCCCGAATACCCGGTGCCCTGACCGCGTTTCGAGACAAAGACCTGCTTGGCCTTCCAGCATTCCAGTACCGGCATCCCGGCGATGGGGCTGTTGGGGTCTTCCTGTGCCGCAGGGTTCACGATGTCGTTCGAGCCGATGACGATGGCCACATCCGTTTCGGGGAAGTCGTCATTGATCTCGTCCATCTCGAGCACGATGTCATAGGGCACCTTGGCCTCGGCCAAGAGCACGTTCATGTGCCCCGGCAGACGACCCGCAACCGGGTGGATGGCAAAGCGCACATTCTTGCCCTTGGCGCGCAGCTTGCGGACCAGTTCGCTGACCGATTGCTGCGCCTGCGCCACGGCCATACCGTAGCCGGGGATGATTACGATGCTGTCCGCATCGTTCAGCGCCGCGGCCACACCGTCGGCCTCGATGGCGATCTGTTCGCCCTCAACGGCCATCTGCTCGCCCTGCGGGCCGCCAAAGCCACCCAGGATCACGCTGACAAAGTGGCGATTCATCGCTTTACACATGATGTAGGACAGGATCGCACCCGACGAGCCCACCAGCGCGCCCACCACGATCAGCAGGTCGTTGCCAAGGCTGAAGCCAATCGCCGCAGCCGCCCAACCCGAATACGAGTTCAGCATCGACACCACCACCGGCATATCGGCTCCGCCGATGCCCATGATCAGATGATAGCCGATGAAGAGCGCCGCCAGCGTCATCAGGAACAGCGGAAAGAACCCGCCCGAGGCGGTGTACCAGATCAGGCAGATCAGCGAGAGACCCGCCGCCGCCGCGTTTAGCATATGACCGCCGGGCAGCTTAGTCGCCGCCGAGGTCACCTTGCCCGCCAGCTTGCCATAGGCCACGACCGAGCCGGTAAAGGTGATCGCACCGATGAAGATGCCCAGAAACAGCTCCACATGCAGGATCGCCAGTTCGGCAGAGGTCTTCTTGGCGATCAGCTTGGCGAACGCGCCGAGATCAGACAGGTCCGCCTGTGACGCGCTGTCGGCGATTGCCATGACCTGCGCCACATTGCCGATCTCAAAATGCGCGTTGAAGCCAACGAATACAGCCGCCAGACCGACCAGCGAGTGCATCGCGGCCACAAGCTGCGGCATCTCGGTCATCTGCACGCGCTGCGCCACGTATTGACCGATCAGGCCACCGCCCGCGATCAGCAGCAGCGACAGTAGCCACAGGCCCGAGCCCGGACCAACCAGCGTGGCAAAGACCGCCAGCGCCATACCGACAATGCCATACCAGACCGCGCGCTTGGCGCTTTCCTGGTTCGACAGACCACCCAAGGACAGGATGAACAGAACAGCCGCAACAACATAGGCGGCAGTGGTAAAGCCAAATTCCATCTACCCGGCCTCCCTTAAGATTTCTGGAACATGGCAAGCATGCGCCGGGTGACAAGGAAACCGCCGAAGATGTTGATCCCGGCCATGAAGACAGACAGCGCCGCCAGCAGAATGACCAGGAACGACCCCGATCCGATTTGCATCAAGGCCCCTACGATGATGATCGACGAGATCGCATTGGTGATCGCCATCAGCGGTGTGTGCAAGCTGTGCGAGACGTTCCAGATCACCTGGAAGCCCACAAAGATCGCCAGCACGAACACGATGAAGTGCTGCATGAAGCTGGCCGGGGCCACCAGCCCCACCAGCAGCATCAGCGCGCCACCCACACCCAGCAGGGTGAATTGCTGTTTGGTCTGCGCCTTGAAGGCCGCGATCTCCTGCGCCTTTTTCTCTTCCGGGGTCAGTTCCTTGACCTCGGGTTTCTTCTGCGCCGCGATCGCCTGCACCTTGGGCGGTGGTGGCGGGAAGGTGATGTCGCCTTCGAACGTCACCGTCGCACCGCGGATCACATCGTCCTTCATGTCGTGATTGATCTGACCGTCCTTTTCGGGCGTCAGGTCCGACATCATGTGGCGAATGTTGGTCGCGTACAAAGACGACGATTGCGCCGCCATCCGGCTGGGGAAGTCGGTATAGCCGATGATGGTAACGCCATTGGGCGTCACGATCTTCTCATCCGCCACGGTCAGCTTGCAGTTGCCGCCCTTTTCTGCCGCAAGGTCCACAATGACCGAACCCGGCTTCATCGCCTCGACCATATCCTTGGTCCAAAGCTCAGGAGCTTCGCGGTTCGGGATCAACGCTGTGGTGATCACGATATCCATTTCCGGAGCAAGCTCGCGGAACTTGGCCAGCTGCGCCTCGCGGAACTCATCCGACTGCACGCTGGCATAACCGCCGGTAGCCGCGCCATCTTGCTGGTCTTCCTCAAAGTCCAGATAGACGAACTCGGCCCCCATGGATTCGACCTGCTCGGCCACTTCGGGGCGCACGTCAAACGCGTAGGTGATCGCCCCCAGCGAGGTCGAGGTCCCAATCGCCGCCAGACCGGCCACACCGGCGCCGACGATCAGCACCTTTGCAGGCGGAACTTTACCGGCTGCGGTCACCTGACCGGTGAAGAAACGACCGAAGTTGTTCCCGGCCTCGATAACCGCGCGGTAACCTGCGATATTGGCCATCGAGGACAGCGCGTCCATCTTCTGAGCGCGCGAGATACGCGGCACCATCTCCATCGCAATAACGTTGGCACCTTTGGATTTGGCCGCTTCCATCCCCTCTTCGTTGCCCGCAGGGTTGAAGAAGGAAATCAGCGTCTTACCCTTGGTCAAACGTTTCAGTTCGGTTGCGTTGGGCTGGCGCACCTTGGCGACAATGTCCGCCGCTTTCCACAACGCGGCAGCCGTCTTAACAACCTCAACACCAGCCTCCTGATAGCTCGCGTCCGAGAAACCAGCGGCAGCACCCGCACCCTTCTCAATCAGGCACTCATAGCCCAGCTTTTGCAATTGACGAGCCGAATCCGGCGTCATCGCAACACGGTTCTCCCCGTCAAAAATCTCCTTTGGTGTGCCTAGCTTCAACGGTGCAGTCCCCCTTGTTTTCGGTCTGTTGGCGCAAGTAGTCGGTATTCTTCGTCAAGCTCTGATGTATCTCGCGAAAGATTATTTCGCAAGCGCAGCATTTCGGACGCTGTGTCAAAATCCTCACAGCGTCAGATCCACCGGCGGGTCTGGCGTTCATAGCGGGCAAAATCCGCCCGAAAAGTCCGGCGCAGGCGGTCTTCTTCCGGCAGGATGAAACGGCGCTCAAGGACCCAGACAAAGATGGGAAGCAGGATCAGGGATATCACAGCGTCAAAGCGCAGGATCAATCCGGCCAATATCAACACATCACCCAGATAAATCGGGTTACGGCTGCGTTTGAATATTCCGGTCTGGACCATTGAAGTCGGGGTTTGACGCGGCATGACCGGTGTCTTGAACCGCCGAAACTCGGCTATTGCAAGGATGATCAGAATAACCCCGGCACCAATCAACAGACCACTTGCAAGATCGGTAAACCAGCCATCCAGGGACAGTCCCAGCGGCAGATACCGCGCTTGCAGCCACGCCAGAACAGCTGTTCCCAGCAACCAGACCGGTGGGATATCAATGCTGCGCATACCCGTTTCCATTTGCCCCGACAATCACCATAGGTGTCGTTTTCGGGCGCAGATGTATCGCTTTACGCCCTTGATGGCAAAACACAGATGGTCGCAGGAATATCAGTGCGACCAGAAGCCCGCCGATGTCAGCCAATTCACAACGCTGTCGGCTAATGCACGGTGGGCTTACAGGTGGCTTATCGGGCTTCGAGTCCTGCTCCGATCAGCGCAGAGACCTGTGCGATGCGATCTTCGAATTCGCGCGCGCCAGAGGTTGTCAGCTTTATCCCTTTGAGCGTTGCCGTAATCGTCTTGGCCATTTCATCAGGGCCGTTTGGCAGCCCAACGCGTCCGGCGGCGTGCTCTTGCGTCAGCCACTCAGCATAAAGCCGCGTCAGCTCAGCCTCGCCCTGCTCGACGATATCGTCAGACATGGATTTCGTGGCGTCCAGCATCTCGACCCCATGAGGCGAGGCCAGAATTGTGGCCATACCGTCGGTCTGCGCCTGAATCGCCTTATCTACAACTTCTGGAATTGTGCCAGCCCCTTGCAACGCGCGCGCGACCGCGGAAATCTTGTCACTGTAATGCAGTTCAGTCAGCTTGCGGACAATGTCCTGCTTGTTCTTGTAATGCAAATAGACAGCAGGCCGTGACATGCCCGCCCCTTTGGCAATGTCATCCATCGAGGTTTTGCGAAACCCATATGCGGCAAACGCCTGAAAGGCCGAATTCAGGATCGCGGCCTGTCTTGGATCATCAATAGCTTCAATCATGCCCGAAGCACTGACAGTTTTTGTTAATTTTGTCAATTTACATCCTGACATTTTGCGATAAATATGTCAGAAACCTGCCACAGCCAAAAGAGGTGCGCCATGGCGACCCCCCTCAAGATCAACGGAAAGACCCATCAGGTCGATCTGCCCGACGATGTTCCCCTGTTGTGGGTTCTGCGGGATGAAATCGGATTGACCGGAACCAAGTTCGGCTGCGGCGTTGCTGCTTGCGGGGCCTGTACTGTTCATATCGATGGCGAGGCCGTGCGGTCCTGCCAAGTGGCGCTTTCAGATGTTTGGGGCGACGTGACGACCATCGAAGGGTTGGGCACACCCGACGCGATGGCAACGATTCAGCAAGCATGGGTCGACAATCAGGTGGCGCAATGCGGCTATTGCCAGTCGGGTCAGATTATGCAGGCGGCGGCATTGCTGGCCGAGAACCCCTCGCCCACGGACACGGATATTGATGATGCGATGCAGGGCAACCTTTGCCGCTGCGGCACCTATCCTCGCATCCGCGCAGCCATCCATGACGCTGCCGCCAAGCTGAAGGAGGTCTGAGCCATGGCAAGTATCGGAAAAATCCTGCGCCGCACCTTCCTGATCGGTTCTGCCGCCGTTGTGGGTGGTGTCGCCTTTGGTGCCTATTATGTTTCTCGCCCCGCCGCGAACCCGCTGAAACCGGGCGATGGTGAAACCGCGCTCAGCCCCTTTGTGATGATCGATCAGCAAGGCGTCACGCTGTTTGCCCCCCGTGCCGAAATGGGACAAGGCGTGATGACCACATGGGCCGCTCTGATCGCCGAGGAACTGGATGTTGAGCTTGACCAGATCCGCATTCTGCACGGTCCCGCTGCGGCCGCGTATTACAACTCGGCACTGGTTGGAGAGGGTTTGCCCAACAAGGGTTATGACGTCTCGGATTTCCAGCACAATCTGGGTGAGGCGCTGGGTGTCCTTGGCAGAACGCTGGCTTTGCAGGTCACAGGTGGCTCGACCTCGATGAAAGACGGGTTCGAGCGGATGCGCATGGCAGGCGCCACCGCGCGCGAAACGCTTAAACAGGCGGCGGCTGATCGGTTGGGTGTTGATCGCGCGCAGCTGAAGACGGAAAACGGTGCAGTCATCGCCCCCGATGGGACACGCATCGCCTACACCGAACTGGCCGAGGCCGCCGGGCAAATCGAACCGCCCGAGGCTGCCCTGCGCGATCCGTCCGACTGGCGTCTGCTGGGACAACCGCAGCCCCGTGTTGATATTCCCGGCAAATCCACCGGAACCGCCGAGTTCGGCATCGATGTGCGCCCCAAGGGTTTGAAATTTGCCTCGGTCCGCATGAACCCCAAGCTGGGTGGCAAGATGAACGGCTTTGACGCCAGCGCGGCCGAAACGATGCCTGGGGTCGAGAAAGTGGTCGATCTGGGCACTGGTGTTGCTGTCATTGCAAACAACACCTGGCTTGCGATTCAGGCGGTCGAGGCCATCGACGTAGACTGGGGCGATGCACCCTATCCGCCGGAAACCGACGCCCTGATCGCTGAGATTGCCAAGGCCTTCGATGCGTCCGCAAACTCGACCATGCGCGACGATGGGGACGTGGACGTACTGCCCGAAGGGGCCACCGAAATCACGGCAGACTATACCGTGCCCTATCTGGCCCACGCCACGATGGAGCCGATGAACGCCACCGCGTTGTTTACGGGCAACAAGCTGGATCTTTGGTGCGGCAATCAGGCGCCCACGTTAATTCAGTTCCGGGTCGCCAACGTCGCCAATCTGGATGCGGAAAACGTTGAAATTCACACCACCTATCTGGGTGGCGGCTTTGGTCGCCGGGGTGAGCTGGACTTTGGCGAGATTGCCACCAAGGTCGCCATGGCAATGCCCGGCACGCCGGTTCAAACCACCTGGAGCCGTGAAGAGGACATGCGCCACGACTATTTCCGCCCCGCTGCGCTGGCGCGGATGCGTGGCGCGGTCAAAGACGGCAAGGCGGTGCTGATCGACGGCAAAGTTGCCTCGCAATCCCCGACCCAACAGGCGGTTGCGCGCTACACCGGCTTCCCCGGCGGCGGTCCCGACAAGGTGCTGGTCGAAGGGTTCTTCAATCAGCCCTACGCGGTACCGAACTACCGCATGAGCGGGCATATCGCGGATCTGGCCGTTCCCGTGGGCTTCTGGCGCTCGGTTGGCAACAGCCACAATGGCTTCTTCCATGAGACATTCATGGATGAGATGGCCCACGCCGCCGGACGCGACCCGCTCGAGCTTCGCCTTGAGCTGGCAAAATCCGAACACGCGCCATCAGCGGGATGTCTGGAGGCCGTCAAAGAGATGTCAGGCTGGACGGGCAAAACGCCCGATGGCGTCGGGCGCGGCGTCGCGCTGACCTACAGCTTTGGCACCCCGGTCGCACAGGTGATCGAGGTTGCGCCGGATAAGTATGGCTCGATCCGCATGACAAAGGCATGGATTGCTTGTGATGTTGGCCTTGCACTGGACCCTGCCACGGTCGAGGCGCAGATGATCGGCGGCATGATCTATGGTCTGTCCGCTGCGGTTCAGGGCGAGATTACCTTTGCCGATGGCGAAGTCGAACAGGGCAACTTCCCGGACTATGATGCGCTGCGGATGCACAACACGCCGGTCACGCAGGTTCGCATTCTGGAAACCAACAAGCACCTTGGTGGTGTGGGCGAGCCGGGAACGCCGCCCTCAATGCCCGCGCTTGGCAATGCACTGTTTGACCTGACAGGTCAGCGTGTCCGCGAACTGCCGTTCAACAAGCATTTCGATCTGCTGGTTTGAACCTGAACTCAGGCCGTGCGCTGTAGGTGCGCGGCCTTGCGACCGGCGGCCCACGCATGAACCGCCGCACCAAAGGCTTCGAACAAGGGGCGCGAGACCGGATCATTGGCCGCGTCCCATTCGGGGTGCCATTGAACCGACAAGGTAAATCCGGGCGCGTCCTGAACATAGATCGCCTCGGGCGTGCCATCAGGCGCATGGCCGTCAATCACGATACGTTGCCCGATGGCCTTGATCCCCTGCCCATGCAGCGTATTGGTCATCACCTCGGTTGCGCCAAACAATTTATGAAACACCCCCCCTTCGGCCAGTGTCACCACATGGCGAAGGGCAAACTTTTCCTCAAGCGTGCCATCGGGGGGCATTCGGTGGTTCAACCGCCCCGGCAAATCGCGGATTTCAGGATAAAGCGTCCCACCCATGGCCACATTGACCTCTTGAAAGCCACGGCAAATCCCGAAAAACGGCTGTCCCCGGTCAACACAGGCCCGGACCAGAGGCAATGTGATCGCATCCCGCGCCCGGTCAAAATCACCATGCGCCTCGGTCGCGCATTCGCCGTATTCCTCGGGATGCACATTGGGGCGGCCACCGGTCAGCAGAAACCCGTCGCAAACCTCAAGCAGTTCGTCCACAGACACAAAACGCGGATCGGCGGGGATCAACAATGGCACACAATCCGAGACATTGGACACCGCATCCGAATTCATCGTCCCGCCCGCATGGGTCGGGTACTGATCATTCATCAGATACGAATTGCCGATAATTCCGACGACCGGACGCACCATTCAATCCTCACTGCAAGATTTAGAACCGTTCTCGCATTCATGACAAAATTACGCGGAAATTCAAAGTGCACAGGCGCAGCTTGGGATGTGAATTTCTCAACATCCCAAAGATCTGGCCTACCCTTTTCGCCCAAACAGGGCGGTGCCTGCACGGGGTCAGTTGCTTTGTGCCTTCAGCTCCAGCCGCCGCGCGTGCAGAACCGGCTCGGTATAACCCGAGGGCTGCACACGGCCCTTGAACACCAGATCGCAAGCCGCCTGAAAGGCGACACCCTCAAAATCCGGGGCCATGGGGGTATAGGCGGGATCGCCGGCATTCTGCAGATCAACGACCGCGGCCATCTTTTGCATCGCCGCCATCACTTGCTGCTGACTGACCAGATCATGATGCAACCAGTTGGCCAGCGCCTGAGACGAAATCCGGCAGGTGGCACGGTCCTCCATCAGGCCGATATCGTTGATATCGGGCACTTTTGAACAGCCGACGCCTTGATCCACCCAGCGCACGACATATCCCAGAATACCCTGCGCGTTGTTCTCGATCTCGCGAGCGATCTCGGCATTGCTCAGGTTGCGCCCATCTAGCAGAGGGATGGTCAGCAGATCATCCAGCGTGCCACGTGCACGACCAGCGGCGATTTCATCCTGCCGCGCCAGAACGTCAACCTTGTGATAATGCGTCGCGTGCAGGGTCGCAGCGGTTGGTGACGGCACCCAGGCGCAGGTCGCGCCGGACATCGGATGGCCGATCTTGGCCTCCAGCATCTCGCCCATCCGGTCGGGCATCGCCCACATGCCTTTGCCGATCTGCGCCTTGCCTTTCAGCCCACAGGCCAGACCGATATCCACATTGCGATCCTCGTATGAGGCGATCCAGGGCGTGTTCTTGATATCACCCTTGGGCAGCATCGGCCCCGCCTCCATCGAGGTGTGAATTTCATCCCCGGTCCGGTCCAGAAAGCCGGTGTTGATGAAGGCAACGCGCGACTTGGCGGCACGGATACATTCCCTGAGATTGACCGAGGTCCGCCGTTCCTCGTCCATGATGCCCAGCTTCACGGTGTTGCGCGGCAGGCCAAGGATGTCTTCGACCATGTCGAATATCTGAACCGAAAACGCGACCTCTTGCGGCCCGTGCATCTTGGGTTTGACCACATAGACCGAACCCGTGACCGAGTTGCCGCCATCCCGCTGCAGGTCATGCATGGCGATCAGCGTGGTGCACAGCGCATCCATCAGCCCTTCGCCAATCTCGCGACCCTCGGCATCCAGCACGGCAGGGTTGGTCATCAGGTGCCCGACATTGCGCACCAGCATCAGCGACCGACCCTTGAGCGATGTGGCCTCGCCATCAGGTGCGGTAAACGCCAGATCCCGTGCCAGTTTGCGGGTAAAGGTCTTGCCACCCTTGGTCACATCCTCGGTCAGGTCGCCTTTCATCAGGCCCAGCCAGTTGCCATAGGCCACAACCTTGTCCTCGGCATCGACACAGGCGACCGAATCCTCGCAGTCCATGATGGTAGACAAAGCCGATTCCAGCCGCATGTCAGAGATATGCGCCGGATCCGTTGCGCCGATTGCGCTATGGGCGTCGATCCGGATCTGGATATGCAACCCATTGTTGCGCAACAGCACGAACTCTGGCTTCGCCGCTGGGCCGCCATGGCCGACGAATTGCGTAGGATCAGCCAGGGTCGGCATCAGCGCCCCATCCTGAACGCTCAACCCCGAGACATCCGCCCACGATCCAAAGGCCAGCGGCACGGCGTCATCCAAAAACGCCTTGGCCCAGGCAATCACACGGTCGCCACGCGCCCTGTCATAGCCACCACCGGACGGCAGATCGCCCATCGCATCGGTGCCATACAGCGCATCATACAGGCTGCCCCAACGGGCGTTGGCCGCGTTCAGCGCAAAGCGGGCATTAGTGATCGGAACAACCAGCTGAGGTCCGGGGATCACCGCAATCTCGGGGTCGACATTGGCCGTCTCGATCTGAAAATCGGGGCCTTCTTCGACCAGATAGCCGATTTCGCGTAGGAATTCCTGATACGCAGCCGGGTCATGGGACAGACCCTTGCGTGCGCCATGCCACCCATCGATGCGGGCTTGGATATCGGCCCGCTTGGCCAGCAAATCGCGGTTCTGTGGTCCCAGATCGTTCACCAGACGTGCAAGCCCATCCCAAAACTGCGCGGGCGAAACGCCTGTTCCCGGCAATGCGCGGGTTTCGATGAAATCCACCAGAACCCGGTCTACCTGCAGCCCGCTCCGGGTGTCCCTTGTCGTCATTCGCCGAATCTCCCGCGATTGTGTGCCATTGTATGCGCAGTCCATTTAGGTCGTTTGTTTCCAACAGGCAACTTTTGACGTTGCCGTCCATTGATCCGGAAAATCGCGAAACAGTTTCAAAAAACACAACACGAACAAGGCGGGTTGGTTGCAGCCCCCAGACGAAGCCCATAACGTCGCGCCAGACAACTTTGATACGAGGCCCCCGATGCGCGACGCCGCCCCTTCGACCATCTACCTGAAAGACTATACGCCCTTCGGATTTCTGGTGGACAGCGTGCATCTGACATTTGATCTGGCCGCCCATGCAACCCGCGTGACCTCGCGCATCGCATTTCGACCAAACCCGGAGGCATCGGATCGCACCTTCTTTCTGCACGGCGAAGAGCTGAAGCTGATCCGGGCCACAATCGACGGCGCAGACGTCACACCCGAAATCACCGAAAAGGGCCTGACTGCTTCGGTCCCAGATGCGCCCTTTGTGTGGGAGGCCGAGGTTGAAGTCGATCCCGGCAACAATACCGCGCTTGAGGGGCTTTACATGTCGAAAGGCATGTATTGCACCCAATGCGAGGCCGAAGGGTTCCGCAAGATCACCTATTATCCAGACCGCCCCGATGTGATGTCTACCTTCACCGTTCGCATCAACGGAAACCTGCCCGTGCTGCTGTCCAACGGTAACCCGACCGGCAAAGGCGACGGCTGGGCCGAATGGACCGATCCGTGGCCCAAACCCGCCTATCTGTTTGCGCTGGTGGCCGGTGATCTGATTGCCCATCCCGGTCAGTTCACGACCATGTCGGGCCGCGACGTCGAGCTGAACCTCTGGGTCCGACCCGGTGACGAAGGCAAATGTGCGTTCGGCATGGAAGCGCTGAAAAAATCGATGAAATGGGACGAAGACGTCTATGGCCGCGAATACGATCTGGACGTGTTCAACATCGTGGCCGTGGATGATTTCAACATGGGTGCGATGGAGAACAAGGGACTGAACATCTTCAACTCCTCCGCCGTTCTGGCCAGCCCGGAAACTTCGACCGACATGAATTTCGAACGGATCGAGGCGATCATCGCGCATGAGTATTTCCACAACTGGACCGGCAACCGGATCACCTGCCGCGACTGGTTTCAGCTGTGCCTGAAAGAGGGCCTGACTGTCTTCCGTGACGCGCAGTTCACATCCGACATGCGCTCGGCCCCGGTTAAGCGTATCCACGATGCCATCGACCTGCGCGCGCGGCAGTTTCCCGAGGATAACGGGCCCCTCTCGCACCCGGTCCGACCCGAGAGTTTTCAGGAAATCAACAACTTCTACACCTCGACCGTCTATGAAAAAGGCGCCGAGGTGATCGGAATGCTGAAACGTCTGGTCGGGGATGAGGCGTATGGCAAAGCATTGGATCTGTACTTCGACCGTCATGACGGCCAAGCCTGCACCATCGAGGATTGGCTGAAGGTGTTCGAGGACACCACAGGCCGTGATCTGAGCCAGTTCAAACGCTGGTACAGCCAGTCGGGCACGCCGCGTGTGGCGGTGTCCGAGGATTGGGACGACGGCACCTATACCCTCACACTGCGCCAGCATACGAACCCGACGCCGGGTCAGGATCAGAAGCTGCCGCAGGTGATCCCGGTGGCCGTTGGCCTGTTGGGGCCAAACGGGGATGAGGTGCAGGAAACGAAGGTGCTGGAACTGACCGAGGCCAGTCAGAGCTTTGCCTTCACCGGATTGGCCGCCAAACCGGTGCCCTCGATCCTGCGCGATTTCTCGGCCCCGGTGATCCTTGAGCATGACATCACGAATACCGAACGCGCGTTCCTGCTGGCCCATGACACCGATCCGTTCAACCGCTGGCAGGCCGGGCGCTCGCTGGCCGAAGACAGCCTACTGCGCATGATCAGGCAAGACACTGCACCGGACGCAGACTATCTTGACGGGCTGCTGGCGGTGATGCGCGACGGCGACCTGGACCCGGCCTATCGCGCGCTGATGTTGGGGCTGCCGACGCAGTCGGAACTGGCCGCAGCGCTGCACGATGCGGGCGAAACGCCTGATCCGATGGCGATCTGGGCAGCCGTGGAAACTCTGCGTCAGGCCACGGCCCAGCACATGCAGGACTTGTTGCCCCGCCTGCAAAGCGAGGCGCTGGTCGATGGCCCCTATCAGCCCGATGCCGAGCAATCCGGCAAGCGCGCATTGGGTAGCGCCGCGCTCGCCCTGACAACACGGCTGGATGGCGGCGCGATGGCAGCCGAGGCCTATGCCCGCTCTGACAACATGACCCAGCAACTGTCTTCGCTGGCTTGTCTTCTCCGCGCTGGCAAGGGCGAGGCGCAATTGGCTGCCTTCTATGATCAGTGGCAGCATGACCGGCTGGTGGTGGACAAATGGTTCGGTCTGCAAGTTTCCATGGCCGCACCGGACGCCGCGCCCAACATCGCCAAACGCTTAACCGAACACGCAGATTTCAACTGGAAGAACCCAAACCGCTTCCGCGCACTGATGGGGTCTTTGGCCGCGAACCATGCCGGGTTCCATCAGGAGGACGGGGCCGGTTATGAACTGCTGGCAGACTGGCTGATCCGGCTGGACCCGGTTAACCCGCAGACCACAGCTCGGATGTGCAGTGCCTTCCAGACATGGAAACGCTATGATGCCGACCGTCAGGCTTTGATGCGCACCCATCTGACCCGCATCGCGGATACCTCCAACCTGTCGCGCGATACAACCGAAATGGTGTCGCGCATTCTGGACGCATGACTGTACCGTTCGAGTTCACCCGTCACCATCGGTCGCAGCGCACTGTCTTGATCCTGATCTGCATCTATGCGGTGCTGATCGGGCTGGTGATTGTGTTTGATGCGGTCTGGTGGCTGATGGCCTTGCTGGCTTTGACGACATTGCCAGCCCTTTGGGACGTATTTCACGACACCAACGCTGGCGTCAGATTGGATGGTCAAACGCTCAGCTGGCATACGGGCAAACGCGAGGGTGAGATCGCGCTGGCAGAGATTGAGAAATTCCGGTTCGACACGCGCTGGGATTTCTCAGTACGCGTGTCCGCGATCCTGAAAAACGACAAACACATACGCCTGCCGGACGAGTCGCTGCCACCTCACAAGCAGTTTGAACAGGTGCTTCAGACCGCCGGATATGCAGTCGAACGCCACCATTTCCGCGTTTTCTGAAACGATGGGCAACATTGCACTGGATTGATCGCAAAATTCAGATTTTCGGGTGACGAACTTGATTTGAGCGCAAATTCTGGTCAAACTCGGTCTGTTACAAGTGTGTTCAAGTTTGAGTTTTGCCATGTTTCGGTCGTTTGGGGCTGTATTTGCCCGTTTTGTCACCCCTTCTTCTCAAGTCGAACCAGCTTCGCCTGCCGGGCTGACCGAACCGTTTGCATCCGGACAATTGAACATCCCCGTCGCGCAACCCGGTGAGGATGCTCTGATCGGTCACAAGACCATTGAGCGGGGCCGCTATCTGGCGCGGCAAGGGCTTTGGTCGCATCTGTCGTCGGAAATGCTGGCTGCCGACACTGCGGGCGAGACGACACCTTGCGGTCAGCCGATTGCTGATCTTCTGGCGTTCGGAGCGCGCTCTGACGTCGTTTTGGCGGTGGAACATGCGCTGTCCGACGGTAAGGCCATTTCTGACTACGATCTGCTCTGCGGCATCTCCGAACTTGAAAGCGAGATGAATGAGCATCCCGGTGATCCGATGATCGCGCTGGTGGTTGCCTTGGCCCATATCGATCTGGCCTGGGCATGGCGCGGGAAAACACCCGAGGCGAAACTGCCGAAACTGCACCGCTCGCGCTGCGCGGCGCATTTTGACCGGGCCGCCGTCATTCTGGCCGAGTGCCGTGCGAAGGCCAAAAACAGCCCTGCAATTGCGGCTGGCGATTGTGCCCTGCTTGCCGGACACCGCACCGCCAACGCGCGGGCGGCTGATAAGTTTGAAACTCTGATCTCGTTGGACCCGCACAATCATCGCCATATGCGCGTGATGGGTGCCCATCTGCTGCCGCGCTTTTTTGGAAGCTATGAAAAGCTGGAAAATCAAGCACTTCGCATGGCTGCAATGACCCGGGCCGTTTGGGGTGCCGGGGGTTATACCTGGGTTCAGTTCGACGCCATCGCACAGGATGACGAAGCCTGCGCCCGCGTCGATATCGAGTATTTCCTGGAAGGTTTGCGCGACATTGTCGCCCGCCGTCCGGATCAGGAGATGATCAATCTGCTGGCCGCCTATTGCGCTATCACAATGCAGCAACAAATGGGCCGCAATGCCAAAGCCGATGCTGTGCGCCAACAGATTTGCGACGCGGCCGACTGGCTGATCCGGGATCACCTGACGGAATTGCACCCGCTGATCTGGGCCCATGCCACCAACGGGTTCAACAACAGCCTGCGCGTCAGTTCCGCTGAACGCTTTGCCGCGTTGGGGCATCGCGATGCGTTGCGCGCCATTGGCAATCTATTTCGCGATGAACTGCGCAGCGGTCTGAACGTGACCTTTACGCCCAGCGGATTGCAGTTTTCCAGCAATTAAAGCATTCCGGAAAACCACGATTCCAGCCCATTCCCCCTTGCCCATATGCTTGGGCGGGCCTAATACGCTGATCTAGAATTCTGCGGATATGAGGCGCGCCATGCTCGACCTGACATACGAAATGCCCAAAGTTAAAACCATTGCCGGGGCCAAGCACGATTGGGAACTGGTGATCGGGATGGAGGTGCACGCTCAGGTCTCATCCAATGCCAAGCTATTCTCGGGCGCGTCGACGCAATTCGGGGCCGAGCCGAATTCGAACGTAGCATTCGTGGACGCGGCGATGCCGGGGATGCTGCCGGTGATCAACGAGTATTGCGTGGAACAGGCCGTTCGCACCGGGCTGGGTTTGAAGGCGGATATTAACCTGAAATCGGCCTTTGACCGCAAGAACTATTTCTATCCCGACCTGCCGCAGGGTTACCAGATTTCCCAGCTTTATCAGCCTATTGTGGGCGAAGGCGAGGTTCTGGTCGAGATGGGCGACGGCACTGCGCGCATGGTGCGGATCGAGCGTATCCATATGGAACAGGATGCGGGCAAATCGATCCACGACATGGACCCGCACATGTCCTTTGTCGACCTGAACCGAACAGGTGTTTGCCTGATGGAGATCGTCAGCCGCCCCGATATTCGCGGACCGGAAGAGGCTGCGGCCTATATCGCCAAGCTGCGCCAGATCATGCGTTACCTGGGCACCTGCGACGGCAACATGCAGAACGGCAACCTGCGGGCGGACGTCAACGTCTCGATCTGTTTGCCGGGTGCTTATGAGAAGTATCAGGAAACACAGGACTTCTCGCATCTGGGGACGCGGTGTGAGATCAAGAACATGAACTCGATGCGGTTCATCCAGCAAGCGATTGAGGTTGAGGCCCGCCGCCAGATTGCCATCGTCGAAGGGGGTGGCGAGGTCGAGCAGGAAACCCGCCTGTATGACCCGGATAAGGGTGAGACTCGGTCGATGCGGTCCAAGGAAGAGGCGCATGATTACCGCTATTTCCCCGACCCCGACCTGCTGCCGCTGGAGATCGAGCAGGCATGGGTGGATGACATCGCCGCCAAGCTGCCGGAACTGCCAGACGACAAAAAAGCCCGCTTTATCAGTGAGTTCGGCCTGACCGACTATGACGCATCAGTGCTGACCGCCGAGGTGGAATCTGCGTCTTACTTCGAAGAAGTCGCCAAAGGGCGCAGCGGCAAGCTAGCTGCAAACTGGGTCATCAACGAGCTGTTTGGCCGGTTGAAGAAGGAAGATCACGACATCACCGACAGCCCGGTTTCTCCGGCGCAGTTGGGGGGGATCATTGATCTGATTTCGTCGGACGCGATCTCGGGCAAAATCGCCAAGGATTTGTTTGAAATCGTCTATACCGAGGGCGGTGATCCGGCGAAAATCGTCGAAGAACGCGGCATGAAACAGGTCACGGATACCGGCGCGATTGAGGTTGCTTTGGACGAGATCATCGCCGCCAATCCGGCGCAGGTTGAAAAGGCCAAGGTGAACCCGAAACTGGCGGGCTGGTTCGTGGGTCAGGTGATGAAAGCGACGGGCGGCAAGGCCAACCCCAAGGCCGTTAACGAATTGGTCAGCAAAAAGCTGGGATCGTAGATCTTCCGGTTTGTACAGACCCCGAACAGGGGTTTGTTCGTTTTGTACATAATGAAAGCTTAACATTCAGGGGCGGGTCATCGGCTTGACTCGGCCCTTGAATGCGCTTTTTCATCCCGCAAGGCAGAGAGGTGAGCAGTCATGACAAATCGTTTCGATCAGGAACTGGAAACCCGGCTGATGCGCTATGCCGCCATCGATAGCCAAAGCGATGAGACCTCGGCCACGACGCCCAGCACGGCGATTCAGTTCGACATGCTGAACCTGCTGCGGGATGAGCTGGTCGAGATCGGGGCCGAGAGCGTTGAGATGACGGGGGACAGCGTGGTTGTCGCCACCATTCCGGGCACCGCGCCGGGGCCGACCATCGGGTTTCTGGCGCATGTGGATACCGCGCCGCAGTTCAATGCAACCGGGGTGAAGCCTCGGGTGATCAAGGGGTATAATGGCGGAGACATCAGTTTTCCCGATGATCCCGATCTGGTGTTGTCGCCCGACGAGCATCCCTATCTGGCCGAAAAGATCGGGCATGATCTGATCACCGCGTCCGGCACGACGTTGCTGGGGGGTGATGACAAGGCGGGGGTTTCGATCCTGATGACCATGGCGCGGCATCTGATCGAGAACAAGGACATCCCGCATGGCCCGATCCGCATCGCCTTTACGCCCGATGAAGAGATCGGGCGCGGTGTTACCGAACAATTGCCAAAGGATCTGAAAGCCGATTTTGCTTATACGCTGGACGGGCAAGAGGTGGGCGAGATCGAATACGAAAGCTTCTCGGCCGATCGCGCGGTGATCAGGATCACCGGCGTGTCGATCCACCCCGGTCTGGCCAAGGACAAGATGGTCAATGCCGCACATCTGGCGGCAAAGATCGTGCAGACCCTGCCGCAGGCCACCATGACGCCCGAAGTGACCGACGGGCGCGAGGGGTTCATTCATGTCACAGACATGAATGGCGGCTCCTCCGAGATGGAGATCAAGCTGATCCTGCGCGATTTCGAGATGGATGGCCTTGAGGCGCAGCGCGAGATCGTGCGCAAGGTTTGCGACGCCGTACAGGCGACCGAGCCGCGGGCGCAGATCAGTTGCGAGATTTCGCACCAGTATCGCAACATGCGCTATTGGCTGGAAAAGGACATGACCCCGGTCGATCTGGCGCGCGAGGCCTGTGAGGATCTGGGGATCGAAGTGCAATCGGTTCCGATCCGGGGCGGTACGGATGGGTCGCGCCTGACCGAGTTCGGGACGCCCTGCCCCAACATTTTTACCGGGATGCAGTGTATTCACGGGCCGCTGGAGTGGATTTCGGTTCAGGACATGGCGTTGGCGACCGAGGTCTGCCTGTCGCTGGTCGGCAAGGCGGCGCGGGGTCCGGGCAACACAACGGGCTGAAATATGCCAAAGCGTGATCTTGGCTTTCACCCGCCTGTCAAAATGTTAATTTGCCGGGATATGACAATCAGGACCGATTGATGCAGCGTTACGAATACAAAGTTGTCCCCGCCCCGCAGAAAGGCACCAAGGCCAAGGGCGTCAAGACGCCCGAGGGGCGGTTTGCCAATTCGGTTGAGCAGGTTCTGAACCAGATGGGGCAGGATGGCTGGGAATATCAGCGATCCGAATTGCTGCCCAGCGAGGAACGCACGGGGCTGACCGGCTCGGTCACGAACTGGCGCAACGTTCTGGTGTTCCGCCGTGCTTTGCAGTCCGAGGTGCCGCAGGTTCAGGAGGCGGAGCCAGAGAGGGAACCAGAGGCGGATGCCGATGATGGCACGCCAACCGCCCGCCCGGTCCCCGGCCCTGAAGAGGTTCTGCCAGAAACCCCGCCGGCACCGGTTGCGGCCCCTGCCCCGATCGCGGCAGAGGTCAAAGACCCGCCTTTGACGCTGAAAGAGGCCGAAAGCGTCGCTGAAGGTGACCCGGAAGAGCCCGGCCCCAAAACCTGAGCCCCGCCTTTGAAATGAACGGTCACGGCACTGTGGCGTGAACGTGAGCGCAAAAGCTGGCACATTCGACATGGTTCCATGTGGGAGAGTGCCATGTCGATTTCTCGTCGCGGATTTACTGCTTTGTTGGGCGCGGGCATCGGGTTTCCGGGCGGTTTGTGGGCGCAGGAAGATCCTGTTCTTGAGGCGCTCAGATCCACGATATACGGCAGCCGTTCCGAGTTCGATGACGGCATGGCCTTTTTGCGCCAGCGCGGCAAACCGGATGTGGTTCCGGCCCTTCTGACGGCCATGCGCTATGCAAGGCGCCGGGACCGGCAGATTGCCGACGTCATGGATTCACTGACGGGCGCGCGGCTGGGCGCGGACTGGTTCGAGTGGATGCTGTGGCAAGAGAAGAACGCCCAGATCGTGCCGCATCCGTCCCTGATCCCGTTCAAGCGTGAAGTGTTGTTGGGGATCGACGACAATTTTGACCTGTTTTTGCGGCCCGAATATCTGCAGCGCGACAAGATGAAAATCCGGCTGGAGGAGATCAGCTGGGGCGGCGTGGTCAAGGACGGCATTCCGTCGCTGGACAATCCGAAGCTGATTTCGGTCGCGCAGGCGGATTACATGAAGGACGACGATCTGGTGTTCGGCGTCGAGATCAATGGCGATGTTCGGGCCTATCCCCTGCGCATCATGGGCTGGCACGAGATGTTCAACGAGGTGATTGGCGGCGTGCCGGTTGCTTTGGCGTATTGCACCCTATGCGGGTCGGGGATCTTGTTTGAAACGCAAGTGCCGGGGCGAAACAAACCGTTTGTCTTTGGCTCATCCGGGTTCCTGTATCGGTCGAACAAGCTGATGTTTGACCGTGAGACGCATTCGCTGTGGAACCAGTATACCGGCAAGCCGGTGGTCGGGCCGCTGGTGAACAGCGGGATCGAGCTGAAACAGCGCCCGGTGGTGATCACGCGGTGGGATAGCTGGAAAACCGCGCATCCGGACACAAAGGTGTTGTCGCTGAACACCGGCCATCGCCGGAACTATGGATCGGGCGTTGTGTATCGCGAGTATTTCGCCTCGCCCGAGTTGATGTTCCCGGCGCTGGTGGATCAGCGGCAGCATCGGCAGAAGGATTATGTGTTTGCCGTGCGCCAGTTCGGGGCGGCGCGGGCGTGGCCGTTGCAGGCGTTCAAAGGCAAGCCGGTGATCAATGATGCCATTGGCGGGCGGGCCTTGATGCTGATGGGTGACCCGGACAAACGCAGCGTGCGCGCTTATGAGCGTGGCTCGCATCAGTTCCGCGCCACCACGGATGGCGGATTGCTGGACGAGGCGGGCAACCGCTGGCGTGTCACCGAAGAGGCTCTGATCGCACCGGACGGCGCGGAATTGCCGCGCGTGGCGGGGCATATCTCGTACTGGTTTGCCTGGGACAATTATCTGGGCGATGCGGCCAGCGTTTACGGCGGCTAGTCAGGAATGTTCCTCGGCCGCTGTGGCGGCCAGCGCGCGGTTATACGCCTTGAGCGCGTCGATGTGATAAAGCGCGCCGACGGGGTTTTCGCATCCGTCCTTGTCGATGATCACAACGGGGATGCAGGGGATTTCATCCCGGTCGAAATAGGGCATTGCGGCCTCAAGGGTGGCACTGGCTTTGACGCAGAGGCCCTGATCGATCAGGGCCAGCGCCTCGTCCCGTGTGATCGAGCGTGCGTTGCCAAGGGGGCGCATGACCGCGCCCGCGCGCAGCATCGCCAACAGGTAAGCCTGTGGCCCGGCGGCCAGATGCACGTTGCGGCGTTCAAGCTGTGTCAGGAAGAAAGACCGGTCCACAAGGCGCGAGGCCAACGCGGTGGACATGGAAACCGAGACCATAACGGCAAGGCCGATCTGCCAATCTCCGGTCAGTTCAAAGACGATCAGCGTTGTGGAAATCGGCGCGCCCAGCACCGCCGCTGCAACCGCGCCCATCCCGGCAAAAGCATAAAGCGTGTGGGTGCCGGACACATCCGGCAGAAGCCCGGTGGCAATCAGACCAAAAGCCAGCCCGGTCAGCGCCCCGATCATCAGTGAAGGCGAAAACACCCCGCCCCCCATGCGCCCGCCCATTGTGATGGCCACTGCGGCGGTTTTGACCACGGCAAACAGGATTGCCGTGGTGAGCACGAGATCTCCGGTCAGGGCGCGTATTGTGGTTTCATAGCCGACACCGATGATATGCGGAAACCAGATCGCAATCAGGCCCAGCAGCGCCCCCGAGACGGCGGGCCGCAGCCAGCGCGGCAGAGACAGGCGATTCTGGACATGGGTGCCGATATCCTCGGCAAAAAAGATCGAGCGCATCAGCACCAGAGACACCAGCCCGCAGATCAGACCTAGGATCAGGAAGGCGGGCAATTCGACGTAGAATTGCAGCGATCCCGGTGTGTCCAGCGTGAATTCGGTGACATCGCCATATTCCAGCCGGTTGATCACTGTCCCCGCGACCGAGGCGATGACGATGGGGGCAAAGGCGTGCACTGCGAAATGGCGCAGCACGACCTCGAGCGCGAACAGGGCCCCGGCGATAGGAGCGTTGAAGCTGGCCGAGACGGCGGCGGCCACGGCGCAGCCCAGCAGGTCGCGCCCGGTGATGCCATCGGCGTGGATGTGATTGCTGACCCATGTGGAAATCACGCCTGCCATATGCACCACCGGCCCTTCGCGGCCTGTGGACCCGCCGGAACTGAGGGTGATGAGCGAGGCAAAGAACGAAGCGATCCCGGCCTTGGATTCCACCCGGCCATTGGTGACGGCGGCCCCTTCGATCACGTCCGCAACGGATCGCACGCGCCCGTCATCGGTGAATTTATGCAGGATGATCCCGACAATCAGCCCGCCGATGATGGGGGTGATCAGGATCACGATCCACGGCAGCTTTTCCGCGTGGGTATGCAGCAGCAGGATATCTTCGGTCGCATAGATATAAGCCTGCAGGCCCGCGATCGCCTTGCGGAAGGCCAGCGCCATGAACCCGGCGGCAATTCCGATCAGCAGGGCGATGAACCAGAACTGGATCTGACTGGGGCCGCGCCGCCGCATCACCCGCCAGGCATCCTTGAGAGCGGCCAGAGCCTGATTGAGCTGGTTGCGCAAAACGGTGCGGGTTGATTGGGTCATTGGCCCTCGGGGATCACATCATATCCCTTAGTAAGCCACGGAGCGGTCTGATAAAAGTGGGATCGCGACGGATTGGGGGGCCGAATGCGGCAGAAGGGGCTCAGGCCTGCAAAAGGGCACGGGCGGCGGCGCGGGCCTGATCCGTGATGGTGTCGCCTGCGACCATGCGGGCGATTTCATCGACGCGGTCGGGTTCGGCCAGCGGGATGACGGTGGACAGGGTCTGATCGCCCGTCACCCGTTTCTGCACCCGCCAGTGATGTGCGGCGCGGGCGGCGACCTGCGGGGAATGTGTGACCACCAGCACCTGCCCGCCCTGCGCCAGCGACGCCAGACGGCGGCCAACCGCATCGGCGGTTGCCCCGCCGACGCCCCGGTCAATCTCGTCAAAGATCATGGTGCGGGCGCTGTCGTCGCCGGTCAGGCAGACCTTGAGGGCCAGAAGAAAGCGACTGAGTTCGCCGCCCGAGGCGATCTTGTTCAGCGGGCCAGAGGGCGCGCCGGGGTTGGTGGCGACGGTGAAGGCCACCGCGTCGGTGCCTTCGGGGCCGGGATCAGCGGGGATGATTTCGGTTTGAAACACGGCGCGTTCCATTTTCAGGGGCGCGAGTTCTGCCATGACCGCTTGGTCCAGCGCGCTGGCCGCTGTTTGGCGCGCGGCGCTGAGGGCGCTAGCCGCTTTGTCATAGGCGGCCTGCGCTGCGTCGACGGCGGCGCGTTTGTCGCTGAGGTCGGCGTCGCCAGCATCCAGCCGGTTCAGGCGGTCGCGCAAGGTGTCGGCAAACGTGCCCAGATCGTCGGGGGCAACGTCGTGTTTGCGGGCCAGTGCGCGGATGGCGAACAGGCGTTCCTCGGCCTGTTCCAGTTCCGCCGGATTGAAGTCGAGCGCCTGCAGGCAGGTGTTGACGCCGTCCTGCGCCTCGCCCAATTCGATCAGGGCGCGGCCCAGGGCAGCAATCGGTTCCTCAAGCTGACCGCTGGCATTGTCCGAGACGCCTTCGAGCCAGCGCACGGCATCGGCCATCGCGCCTTCGGCCCCGTCACCGCCCAGCAGGGCATAGGCGCGGGCCACGTCGTCGCGGATACGCTCGGCCCCCTGCATCATGCGGCGGCGGGCATCCAGGTCGGCATCCTCGCCCGGTTGCGGGTCCAGCTGGTCGAGTTCGCCCACCGAATGGCGCAGGAATTCTTCTTCGGCGCGCATGGTAGCCAGCATGGCCTCGGTCTCGGCCAGTGCCTTGCGTGCGCGGGACATGTCGGACCAAGCGGTGCGGACGGTGGTCAGATGGTCCCCTGCCCCGGCATAAGCGTCCAGCATGGCGCGGTGGCCGCGCGGGTTCAGCAGGCCGCGATCATCGTGCTGGCCGTGCAGTTCGATCAGGGTTTCCGACAGCGAGCGCAGCACTTCGCCGGAACAGCGGCGGTCATTGACCCATGCGGTCTTGCGCCCCTCGGCGGTGTTGATGCGTCGCAGGATCAGGTCTTCGCCACCGGGCAGACCAGCCTCGGCCAGAACGGAATGGGCGGGGTGGTTTTCGGGCAGTTCGAACTCGGCCACAACTTCGCCCTGCGCGGCGCCCTGACGGACCAGTTCGGCGCGTCCGCGCCAGCCCAGCACAAAGCCCAGCGAATCCAGCAGGATCGACTTGCCCGCGCCGGTTTCGCCGGTCAACGCGTTCAAACCCGGTTGAAACGTCAGTTCCAGCCGGTCGATGATCAGCATGTCGCGGATATCAAGGGCGCGCAGCATCGGGTCTTTAGCGTCCCTCGGCCTCAGCCATGGCAGTTACAACCACTCACCCTTGATGGTCTGGCGGTAGATCTGGCTGAGCCAGTTGTTGCCACGGCTCTTGAGGTCAAGCCCGCGTGATGTCAGCAGCTTGTAGCCTGCATCATACCATTCAGACGACTGATAGTTGTACCCAAGGATGGCCCCGGCAGACTGCGCTTCGTCAATCAGACCCAGCGACAGATACGCCTCGATCAGACGATAGAGCGCCTCGGCGGTGTGGGATGTGGTCTGGAAATCTTCGACCACGACGCGAAAGCGGTTGATGGCCGCGGTGTAATGATCCTGACGCAGGTAATAACGCCCGATCTCCATTTCCTTGCCCGCCAGATGGTCGAAGGCCAGATCGAATTTCAGCACGGCCGAGGTAGCGTATTCACTGTCGGGATAGACCTCGATCACGGTACGCAGGGATTGCAGCGCCTGAAAGGTCAGGCCCTGATCACGTCCGACCTCGTCAATCTGGTCGTAATAGCTGAGCGCCAGTAGATACTGGGCATAGGCCGCGTCTTCATCCGTTGGATAGAAGTCGATATAGCGCTGCGCGGCGGCGCGGCTTTCTTCGTAATTCTTGTCGGTATGGAACGAGAACGCCTGCATGATCAGGGCGCGTTTGGCCCAGTCGGAATAGGGATAAAGGCGTTCAACCTCGGAGAAATACCACGCGGCATCGTCCGAGCGATTCTGCGACAGTTCGAATTCGCCGCGCGTGTAGATCTGTTCGGGCGTATAGCCTTCCAGATTCTGCGAACGGTCCGCGCCTTTCTTGCCGAAAAGGCCCCCTGCGTTGCCACATGCCGTCAAAACTGCTGCCAGAAGAATCGCGCCTGCGAACCTGACTGCCGCCTTGCTGCCAACCATACCGCACATCCTTGTCGTCATACTCTGCGGGGATCACCCTGCACCGGCCATGGTCTAGCACATAAAATTCCGGTGCAAAACGCCTTATGCGCCCTCTGTCGGAAATGTCGTCAGAGTTGATCGGGTCAGGCGACCTGCGGAATTTCGCTGCGCACAAGGCCCTGCCCCGGCAGGCGCGCGGCCTGTTCCGGCGTGCACAGAACGGGGCGCACGGCACCCGGCGTTTCGAACAGTTTGCGCAGCAGGGTGTTGGTCATCGAATGGCCCGACTTGTCACCGGTGAAGTGACCCAGAATCGGACCGCCTGCCAGATAGAGGTCACCCAGCGCATCCAGCATCTTGTGGCGCACCGCCTCATCCGCGTGGCGGAAGCCACCGGGGGTGAGAACCTCGGAGCCCTGAACAACAACGGCGTTTTCCAGGGTACCGCCAAGGGCCAATCCGGCCTCCCACATGGCTTCGACGTCGGTGCGGCGGCAGAAGGTGCGGCTGTCGCACAGCTCGCGCGCGAAGGATCCGTTGCACATGTCCAGAACCTTGGTCTGGTCGCCGATGGCGTCGTCTTCGAAATCGATGTGGAATTCGATCTTGAGCCCATCCGCAGGCGCGATCGAGGCGCTGGCGCCTTCGCGGGAAACCGAAACCTCTTTCAGTACCTCATAGGCCAGAACCGGGCTGGCCTGACGGCGCACGCCCTTGGCCATGATGCCACGCACGAATTCAACGGACGAGCCGTCCATGATCGGAATCTCGGGACCATCGATTTCAATCAGCGCATTGTGAATGCCGCAGCCTGCGATGGCGGCCATGATATGCTCGACAGTAGAAACGGAGACGCCTGCGTCGTTGATCAGACGGGTGCACAGCGGGGTGCGTTCAACCACGTCATAGATAGCCGGGATCAGTGCATTGCCCAATTCGATATCGGTCCGCTTGAACCAGATCCCGTGGCCCGCCGCAGCAGGTTTCAGAACCATGGTTGCGGGCTTGCCACCGTGCAGCCCGGTGCCTGTGAATGTGACCGAAGATTTGAGCGTATGTTGCAAATCGAACCTCAGCGAGCGGTGTCCAGCCTGAGTGCGGCTGTGTTGGACATTCAACTAAGGAAGCGGGCGCTTTGGCTCAACTCACTCTTTGCAACTGATTGAAACATGAATGTGACAGATCGGCAAAACCCTGCTTACAGCCGGTTTAGCGATTGTTTTCAAACAAAAAAGAGCCGCCAGATGGCGGCCCTTTGTCTTGATTTTGTTACCGCCATCAATTGGCTTGACGCCTCAGGAAGGCGGGAATTTCGATACGGTCCTGATCCGGATCGGCCTCTTCATGGGCAGGTGCCGTAGCGTCAGAGGCGCGCATTGCGGGCTGCTGGCGCTGTGGCTGCGCGGGCGTATCCGCCGCATGGCCGGTCATCCGGTCGATCAGCCGGTTAAAGCCGAAACGCGGGCGATCCTCGGCCGCGGGCTGCGGTTGCGGGGCTGGTTCGCGGGGCGTGTCCTGCACCCGCGAGACATGCATCCGCTGGCTGTTCGAGGGCACTTTCTGAACCGCAGCCTGCAGCCGCTGCATCGCCTCGGGCGACGGTGTGCCGGGGGCCGGGGCACGCGATGTGGTATAGGAGTCTGCCGGTTCTTCCTGTTCAGGCTGCGGCTCGAACTGGGCAACTTGCGGCTGATAGGCGGGCGGCGGCAGGCCATCGTCATCCTGCGCGGCGGGCTCTTCGTGCCAGCCTTCCTTCAGCTCTACATCCTCGATCGATTCAAACAGGGTGGGGGCGATGTTTGTGTCGTCCGCAGCGGGGGCCTCGTCCGCGGCGACCTGTTCGGGGGCCGGTTCTTCCGCCGAAACGGTGCGGGTCAGCGGTGCCGACATGGAACGGCGTGCAACCGGGGCATCCTCGGTCTTTTCGGTGGCGTCGATGCCGGTGGCCACGACGGACACGCGCATACCGCCTTCCATATCGGTGTCGAGGGTCGAGCCGACGATGATGTTCGCCTCGGGGTCAACCTCTTCGCGGATACGGTTGGCCGCCTCGTCCAATTCGAACAGGGTCAGGTCATGCGAACCGGTGATGTTGATCAGCACACCCTTGGCACCCTTGAGGCTGATTTCGTCCAGCAGCGGGTTGGCGATGGCTTTCTCAGCCGCCTGAATGGCGCGGTCTTCGCCGGTGGCTTCGCCGGTGCCCATCATGGCCTTGCCCATTTCGTCCATCACGGCGCGGACATCGGCAAAGTCGAGGTTGATCAGGCCCGGACGCACCATCAGGTCAGTCACGCCCTTGACGCCCTGATAGAGCACGTCGTCGGCCATCGAGAACGCCTCGGTAAACGTGGTTTTTTCGTTGGCCAGACGGAACAGGTTCTGGTTCGGGATTATGATCAGCGTGTCGACGACCTTTTGCAGGGCATCAACGCCATCTTCGGCCTGACGCATCCGCTTGGCCCCTTCGAACTGGAAGGGTTTGGTAACGACGCCAACGGTCAGCACGCCCAGTTCCCGTGCGGCTTGCGCGATGATCGGAGCAGCCCCGGTGCCGGTGCCGCCGCCCATGCCGGCGGTGATAAAGCACATATGCGCGCCTGCCAGATGGTCGACAATCTGTTCGATGCTTTCTTCGGCAGCCGCTGCACCTACGGTCGGGCGTGCCCCTGCACCCAGACCTTCGGTCACTTTGACGCCCAGCTGAACCCGCGCGGACGAGCTGCTTTGCTGCAGCGCCTGCGCGTCGGTGTTCGCAACCACGAACTCAACCCCGTCCAGTTGTTTTGCAATCATGTTGTCGACAGCGTTTCCGCCCGCGCCGCCGACGCCAAATACCGTAATCCGTGGCTTTAATTCATCATGCCCGGGCATCGAAAGATTCAATGTCATGCTCTGTCCGCCTGTTTTATATGTTGCCGCGCAATGCGGTGTTTTTCTGACCTATCCACGGATTATTTTACTGTGTCATTTCGGAAACGTCACCAGAAAAATCGCAAGAATCCACAAAATATGGAGGAAATATGGCAGCAAACAGCGGTATTTCGCTGCCATCGCCATATGTTGCGGCAGAAGGCTCATGCGGCACTACGCGCCAAAAGAGCGCGTCCTTGCAAACGGGACGCGTTAACCGGTTGATCACTTGTTCTTGACGCGGGAAAACTGCTCGGGTCCTGCCGCTGGGCCTCTGCCGGGCCTTGTGGATAGTTTTAGGGATAAATCCCCTGCACGCAACCCAAATTTCTAGCTTATTGGGGCGCCCGGACAGTTCAGGCTGTCTTTGGTGATGCTGCGGACCTCTTGCGTTTCGCTGCGGGTGAATCGGGCCAGCCGCACCATCAGGCGGTCATTGTGCAGGAAGGGCCACCAGCAGACCGGCAGCCCATCTGGCGCGTCGTCATAGAGGAAACATATCTGACCATTGTGCGTGGTGATCCGACCATAGACGCAGCCCCGCCCCTCCATCCGCCAGACCGAGAGGGTGGGGCTGAGGAATTGTTCGGTGCCGACCAGCATACCGCTGCGGATTTCGTGGAAGGTGATGGTTTTGCCGACCACGGCCTCCAGAAACGCGTCCGGAGAAATCAGGGTTTGCGCCGGAGCCATGACGGGCCAGAGGGCCGCGCAAAAGGCGATCCGGCGCAGGGCTTTACCAATTGTCACGGAACCAGCGCACGGCGCGTTTGAAGGGCCGCGCCGAATAGGTATCGACCGGAATTTCGAAATCCCACCATTCATCCTGCGGATGCGCCGCGAACAGGCTGAGGCCCACGGCGGACGAAAAGCCCGGGCCGGTGGCGGATTGCGGCAGGCCGTGCACACGCAGCGGACGGCCAAGGCGCACGCGCTGGCCCAGAATGCGGGTGGCGAGACCATCGAGCCCCATGATCTGACTGCCGCCGCCGGTCAACACGATCTGCTGGCTGGGCAGGTGGTCAAAGCCTGCAGCATCCAGACGGGTGCGGACCTCTTCGAGGATTTCCTCGACGCGCGGACGCATGATGCCGATCAATTCGGCGCGGCTGACGGTGCGGCGGTCGTGTTCCCAATCGCCGGTGTCGCCACCAATGTCGATCAGGTCGCGGTCGTCGGCCCCGGTGGCGTGGACGCCGCCGTTGAAGGTCTTGATCCGTTCAGCCACGGCTGCGGGAACGCCAAGGCCCATGGAAATGTCTGCCGTCACATGGTCGCCGCCCATCTTGACGCAATCGGCGTAGATCATGTGTTTCTTCATGAAGATCGACACGCTGGTGGTGCCGCCGCCCATATCGATACAGGCCGCACCCAGTTCCTGTTCATCCTCGACCAGCGCCGAGATGCCGGAGACATAGGCCGAGTTGGCGATGCCTGCCAATTCAAGGTCGCACCGCTTGATGCAACGCACGATGTTCTGGATTGCCACGGCATCGACCGTCAGCATGTGCATATCGACGGCGAGGCTTTGCCCCAACTGCCCGCGCGGATCGATCAGGCCCGAGCGGTTGTCCAGCGCAAAGTTCACCGGTTGCGCGTGCAGCACCTCGCGCCCTGCGCCATAGTCCGGCACGTCGCAGGCGTTCAGAACGCGGCCGACCTCGGCCTCGGTCACAAGCTGGCCCTCCAGATCGACCTGCGCGTCCAGACCGTAAGAGCGTGGGTTGGCACCCGAGAAACAGGCGATGACGTGATCGACGCGAATGTCGGCCATCTTTTGCGCCGCCTGCAGCGCGGTGCGAATGGCGCGTTCGGTTTCCTGCATCGCGGTGACTTCGCCAAACTGCACCCCGCGCGAGCGGGTGGTGGCCGCGCCAATCACGCGGAAGCCGGTTTGCCCAGCCATCGAGCCGATCGAGTTATCCTCGGACAGGCGACCGGTGCCGTCAAAGCGCAGGACGAGGCAGGCGATCTTGGAACTGCCTACATCGAGAATGGCGACAACGCCCCGTTGCATGGCCTGTCTGCGCATTTGCCGCATGGCGCGTTGGGACTGATACAGATCGGTCATCATGGTCTTACTGCCCGTCACTTGTTGTAACTTTTGTGTTCCACCAGATGTCGCTGGCGGTTTTGTTCATTCTCACTGTGGGTCGCTGGCCGAGGCGCATATCCACTGCCGCCACGTCGCGTTCCAGCAGGTCTTGCACCTCATTCACCGCCAGCACGCGTTCCAGTGCGCGCACTGGGCGTTCGGTCGGCAACATGATGCGCTGGTTGCGGTCCAGCACCAGATCCCAGCGCCGTTCACCGACACGGACCAGGCCGCGCACCCGGTTGCCAAGGCTGCGGGCGGTGGTCAGGATTTCCAGCGCTTCGGGGACGTGTTGATGCGCGCCCTTGCCCGCGATCAGCGGCAGATCGGCGTGGTCGGCGCGGGCGGCAATCTGGTCCACATGTGCGCCGGTTTCGTCCAGCAACTCGATGCCGTCGCGGTTGCGCCAGACAATAACGGGCTGACGTTCAACAACATCCACCTGCAGGATGCCACCCGGACGAATGCGCACGGTGGCGGATTTGACCGGGTCCAGGCCGGTGATCGTGTCGCGGATCAGTTCCACATCCAGATCCCACGAGCTAAGCGGGAAATCCAGAGGCACAACTTCGCGGATATCCTCGGACAGGGTGGTGCCTGCGCCGTCGATGGCCATCAGGTTGACCATGAATTCGGGCCGTTCCTGAATCGAGGTCTTGATACCGGCGACATAGGCGCTGACGGCCTCGCGCCGGTCTTCCGAGGCGAAATAGCCGCCCACCGCACCGACAACCGCAAGGATCGGCAGGCCGATCTTGAGCCCGCGCCGGATACCGGGGGTGAGCATCCAGCGTTGAAAGCGATAGCTGAGGCGCGAGGGCGCTGGATCGGCCCCCTGCGTGCGGCCAAACAGGCGCGTACCGCGAAGGCGCAGTTTGGGTTCGGGTTTGGTTTCAGGGCGCGGGGCAGAGGCGAAATCGGCATCCGGCCCGGCAAGGGGTTTGGTCCGGTGGATCACCGGCGCACGGGTGGCGGTCAGCGGTCGCATGAGGCGTCCTCCACCATCCAGGCGCAAAGCTGGCCGAAGGTCATGCCGCAATGTTCGGCCTGTTCGGGCACCAGCGAGGTCGGGGTCATGCCCGGTTGGGTGTTGGTCTCCAGCAGGAACAGACCATCTGCGCCCATACTGTCATCCCAGCGATAGTCGGTGCGGGTCACACCCCGACAGCCCAGCGCATTATGGGCCTTCACCGCATACTCCATGCAGCGGTCAAAGATATCCTGCGGGATGTCGGCAGGCAGCACATGCCACGAGCCGCCGGGCTTGTACTTGGCGTCATAGTCGTACCAGCCGCCATCGGTCATGATCTCGGTCACGGTCAGGGCGCGGTCGCCCATCACGGTCACGGTCAGTTCGCGGCCTGCGACGTATTTCTCGACCATGATGTGTTCGGGCATATCCTCGTCCAGTTGAGGCGGACCGTTGGCGTTTTCGTGGACGATGTAGATGCCGACGCTGGAGCCTTCGTTGTTGGGCTTGGCCACGTAGGGCGGTTCCATCACGTGCACCTCGATCACCTCGATCTTGGGCACGATGACGCTGGGCACGATGGGCAGGCCCTCGGTCTGGTAGATTTCCTTGCTGCGCTGCTTGTCCATCGCAAGGGCCGAGGACAGAACGCCGGAATGTGTGTATGGGATGCGCATCCATTCCAGCAGACCCTGCACACAGCCATCCTCGCCCCAGCGGCCATGCAGGGCGTTGAAGACCACATCCGGTTTGATGTCCAAAAGGCGCGCATAGAGGTCGGGACCTGCGTCCAGCTCGACCACTTCAAAGCCTTCTCCCCTAAGGGCGGCTGCGCATTCGCGCCCAGAGCTGAGAGACACCTCGCGTTCCGCCGAGGGGCCGCCCATCAATACCGCCACTTTGGGGTTTGTCCTGCTCGACATACCCAATGTGCGCCTCAATGTCCCCGGACCTTATGTGGTGGTCCGTACTGCGTTTATGCCTTTGATCCGTCGCCGTTAATTGCCTGATTATGGTCTGACGGTTGGGGCTTTATTATTCCAGCGGATCACCGATCCGCATGATTTCCCATTCTAGCGTGATGCCACTTGTTTCGTAAACCTTTTTTCTGACCTCTTCGCCCAGACCTTCGAGGTCTGCGGCGGTGGCGTCGCCGGTGTTGATCAGGAAATTCGAGTGCTTGGGGCTCATCTGCGCGCCGCCAAGCGTGGCACCGCGCATTCCGGCGTCGTCGATCACCTTCCACGCCTTGAGGTCATGGACGTCATCCGCCTTGCCGGTCGAGGAGAACCCGGCGGGGTTGCGGAAGGTCGAACCGGCGCTGCGATCTTTGGTGGGCTGGGTCTCGTCGCGTTTTTTGAGCTGCGCTTCCATGCGGGCGTGTAGCGCGGCGGGGTCACCTTTGGGGCCTTGGAACGTGGCCGAGATAAGCACCGCGCCCTCAGCCAGGTCGGACTGGCGATAGCGGAAGTTGAGGTCTTGGGGTGAGAGGTCTTTGATCTCTCCGCCTCGTGTGACGATTGTGGCCTTTTGCAGAACGTCTGCGGTGTAGCTGCCGTAGCAGCCTGCGTTCATTCGCACCGCGCCGCCGATGGAGCCGGGGATGGTGCGCAGGAAGGTCAGATCAACGCCTGCATCCGCGGCTTTGCGCGCCACATGCGCGTCCAGCGCGGCGGCCCCGGCGGTGACGGTGGTGCCGTCGATCGAGATCGTGTTGAACCCGCGCCCCAACCGGATCACCACCGCGCGCAGCCCTCCGTCGCGGACGATCAGGTTCGATCCGACGCCCATGGGGAAAACCGGGGTATCTGAGGGCAGATCGCGCAGGAAGGATTGCAGGTCTTGCGCATCGGCGGGTTGGAACAGGTAATCCGCCGGACCGCCCACACGCAGCCATGTGAGGTCGTTGAGCGGGCGCGCCCTGGTCAGGCGGCCCCTGACAGTGGGCAGGGTGCTCATTCGCCTGCCCTTGCCGCCAGACCCCGCCCGCCGACGCCGCCCATGATGGCAGCAAAAAGGAAGGGCAGGACCGCGCCGGTCAGCCAGACGAAGGGGCCAAAGGCCCGTTCTTCTTCGCCGGTTCCGACACCTGCCAGCATCACGATCAGCACCAGCGCGGCGACCGAGGTCAGCCCGATCAGCCACAGCAGACCCCGAAGCCCGATCCAGCGTCCGGCAACAAAGCCCGCAAGCGCCCCGAACACGAGGGAGATCAGCGGCAGATAGGCAAAGGTTGCGATGTCGACCATGGGGGGCCTCCTGAGACTGGCCGTTACTTTCTGGCCGCCTTCATGCCCTGCATTTTCGCCTTTGTCCAACGGGTCAGATAAATCACGGGCCAGCGCAGGACGGACATGCCTGCTGCCAGCACGATCAGGCCGATCCACGGCCCGTTTTCGTAGGTGACATAGCCCAGTATCGGCACGCCTGCGGCGATCAGGATATAGGCGCGGGTCCAGTGGTTGTCTTTGCTGGGGATCATCGCCAGCACGTTGGCGACCAGACCCCAGAGACCGGCAAGCGCGATGGACCAGCTCATTCCGGCACCTCGCGGCCCGTCCATTTGCGCCAGTAATAGCGGATGGGATTGCGGTACATCGAGACAAAGCCAGCGAGTGCCAGCAGACCGATGAACCAGCCATAGTCATAGCCGAGAAACACGATCAGCGCAGGGGCACTGATGAATAGCACGATGCCGGGCGGGAATTGCAGGCGCATGGGCAGCATCGCCACCACGGTCGAGGCCAGAACCCAGAGGCAGGCCAGTATGAGCGACAGCGCCACCTGCTCAGCCCGCTTTGGCGAGCAGCCGGTCGGGCAAGCCGTTGGCCCATGTGCTGATTGTGCCGGCACCCAGACAGACGACCATGTCGCCGGGGCGGGCCTGTTCGCGCACCAGCCGGGCAAGGTCGCCTTCGTCCAGAATGGCGCGCGCGTGGCGGTGGCCGTGGCGGATCAGACCCTGCACCAGCGCATCGCGGTCGGCGCCTTCGATGGGGTCTTCGCCTGCGGCAAAAACCTCGGCAATGGCGACGACGTCGGCGTCGTTGAAGCAGGTACAGAAATCGTCGAACAGGTCGGACAGGCGGGAATAGCGGTGCGGTTGGTGGACAGCGATGACCCGACCCTCGGTCGCTTGGCGCGCCGCCTTGAGGACGGCGGCGATTTCAACCGGGTGGTGGCCGTAATCGTCGATGATGGTGACCCCGTTGACTTCGCCGACCTTGGTGAAGCGGCGGTTGACGCCGCCGAAATTGGCCAGTGCATCGCGGATTTCACTGGCCTTCATGCCCAGATGACGGGCCACGGCCACAGCGCTCAGCGCGTTCGAGACGTTGTGGTCGCCGGGCATCGGCAGGGTGCAACCCTCGATCACCTTGTCCTCGTATTGCAGGTGAATGTCGAAATGGGCGACGCCGCCTTTGTAGGTCAGGTTCTCGGCCCGCACATCGGCCTGCGCGTTGAAGCCATAGGTGCGCACGCGGCGGTCGGTGATGCGGCCAACCAGCGCCTGAACCTCGGCATGGTCGGTGCAGCAGACGGCGAGGCCATAGAAGGGCAGGTTCGAGACGAATTCGTGGAACCCGTCGCGCAGCTGGTCGAAATCGCCCCAATGCTCCATATGCTCGGGGTCGATATTGGTGACGATGGCGATGGTGGCGGGCAGGCGGTTGAAAGAACCGTCGGATTCATCGGCCTCGACCACCATCCATTCGCCCTGCCCCATACGCGCGTTCGAGCCATAGGCGTGGATGATGCCGCCATTGATGACGGTGGGGTCGAAATCACCCGCGACCATCAGCTCGGCCATCATCGTGGTTGTGGTGGTCTTGCCGTGGGTTCCGGCAATCGCGATGTTCGAACGCAAGCGCATCAATTCGGCCAGCATGTCGGCACGACGCACAACCGGCAGGCCTTGCGCACGCGCCTGATCCAGTTCCGGGTTGCCCGGTTTGATCGCGGTCGATGTGACAACCACGGCAGCGTTTTGCAGGTTTTCGGCGCGCTGTCCTTCAAAAATCTCGGCCCCCAGCGCGGCCAGACGGTCGGTGATCTTTGATGCCTTCAGGTCCGAGCCCTGCACCTGATAGCCAAGGTTCAAAAGCACCTCGGCAATGCCCGACATCCCGATCCCGCCGATGCCAACAAAGTGGATCGGTCCAACGTCCTGCGGCAGTTTGGTTGCTGGATTCATGAGGTCTCCTTCTGCGCCAGTTGTTCGACAAGGGCCACCAGACGCTCGGTCGCGTCCGGGGCCCCGACCGATAGCGCGGCATGGGCCATTTTCTGTGCGGCTTCGGGGTTGGTGAGAACCGTGGTGATTTGCTGTGTCAGCGCAGAAACGTCAAGCGCATTTTCGGGGATCATGATCGCGCCCCCGGCCTGCACCAGTCCACGCGCGTTGGCGGTTTGGTGGTCGCCCGCTGCGGTGGCCAGCGGGATCAGGATCGAAGGACGGCCGATGACCGAGATATCGGCGATGCTGGACGCGCCCGAGCGGCTGATGACCAGCTGCGCGTCGGACATGCGGCGGGGGACATCATCGAAGAAAGGCTGCACATCGGCCTGAATGCCTTGGTCGGCGTAGAAGGCCTTGACCCGTTCACCATCCTCATCGCGGGCCTGATGCGACACGCGGATGAAGCCGCGCAGGTATTCGGGCAGGGCCGCGATTGCCCCCGGCACCATGTCGCTGAGGATGCGCGCACCTTGGCTGCCGCCCATTACAAGGACAGACATCGGGTAGTCGCCGGGCGGGATATAGGGCGCTGCGGCGCGGTCCAGCACAGCGGCGCGGACCGGGTTGCCGGTGTGGACGCCCTTGGCCCCGTCGGGCAGGTCCGTGGGCCAGACACCGCAGGCCACTTGAGCCACGCGGGTGGCAAAAAGTTGGTTCACGCGACCCAGAACGCCGTTCTGTTCATGGATCATGCGCGGGAGTTTCAGCAGCGTCGCCGCACCCAGCGCCGGGATCGAAGGATAGCCGCCAAATCCAACCACCACGTCCGGCTTGTCGCGCATCATCTGCGCGGCCATCCCGGTAACGCCAGAGGCGATCTTGGGGCCGACCAACAGTTTGGCGGCGAGACCGCCACGGGCGAAAGTGGCCGAGGAGGCCTCGACAATTTCGACACCTTCGGGGAAGGCCCCGGTATAACGCGCGCCGCGCGGGTCGGTGGACAGGCGCACGCGCCAGCCTTTGTGCAACATCGCCTCGGCCAAAGCCTGCGCTGGGAACATATGCCCCCCGGTGCCGCCCGCTGCGATCAGAAGATACGGCATCAGCCTCGCCCACGCAGAATGTCGCCCAGTTCGCCTTGGGGGCGCGAGCGGGTGAAGGCCAGCAACATGCCAACGGCGATGCCGCCTGCGATCAGGGACGAGCCGCCATAGCTGACAAAGGGCAACGTCATGCCTTTGGCGGGCAGCAAGCGCACGGCGACGCCCATGTTGATCATGGCTTGGACACCGAACATGCAGGCCAGCCCGGTTCCGGCCAAGCGGATGAACATATCGCGTTCGCGCATCAGCCGCAGCAATGAGCGTACGACGATCAGAGAATAAAGCGCGATGATGATGAGGACGAGGATCAACCCGTATTCCTCAGCCGCGACTGCAATGATGAAATCCGTATGCGCATCGGGCAGCGACCATTTCACCTGCCCCTCACCCACGCCGACACCGAACAGGCCGCCCTCGCGGATGGCATTGGTGGCGTAGCCAAGCTGGGTTGTCGGGTCGAGTTCCTGATTGAGGAAGCCATCGATGCGGCGGGCGAAGTGTTCGGAATTGGAATAGGCGAACATGCCGCCCAGAACGACAGCTCCGGCCATGCCGACCAGCAGCAGCATGGGCGCCCCGGCGACGAAATACATAACGCCCCAGCCAAAGAGGATCAGGCAGGCCTGCCCGAAATCGGGCTGCATCACCAGCATCGCGACAATCGCCATGCACAGCGCAAAGGACCACAGCCGCCCCGGCGGGCCGTTGATTTCCTGCGATGCGGCCAGCAGCCATGCGGCGACGACCACAAAGCCGGGTTTCAGAAACTCGGACGGTTGCAGCGAGGCAAAGCCCAGCGAATACCAGCGCACGGCACCTTTGCCGAAATCGGTGCCAAAGACCGGAAGAAACACCAGCGCCACAAACGAGGCCAGAAAGCCCAGCACCGCCAGACGTCGCACCAGCGTGGGCGACATCATCGAGGTCAGCAGCATCGCAACCAGCGCCAGCCCGCCAAAGATCGCCTGACGTTCGACATAGTGGAACGGATCAAACCCGTTGCGCCCGGCCAGCGGCGGCGACGAGGCCAGCCCCAAGAGCAGCCCGATGACGAACAGGATCAGAACGCAGGACATCGTCCAGCGATCAATCGTCCGCCACCACCTTGGAAGAATCGGTTCACCGCGCTGGTCCTGGACCGCGCCATACACCATCTCAGTCATGAGATACCGCCACTATCTGCCTCGTTACCGCCCCGTTTTCGGGATCTGATTGAGAGTCTACAGGGAAATTCGCGTTTGGGCTAGCGGAATGACGGAAGCCGGGGCAATTCGCCCATCGGTGATCATCCCGGCAGTTTCGCGACCGGGCGAATGCCCCTGTCGCACGCCCTGCTGCCCGGTTGACATGGGTTGGCCTCTGCCCGCTAATCGGGCCGGACGTAGGTTGGATCAGGTGCAATAGCCAAGATGTTCGTCAGGTTCGTGTGTCAGAACCCGGTTGCCGGAATGGCCGCCCGCAGCGGGTTCTTTTGCGCTGCATATGACCTGCGCGACCTCGAAACGCTGGATCAGTTCTCGCATCAGCGACTCGAGGCGCTGTTGGACTGGTTTCGGCAGAACCTTGAAATTCCAACGCGGTTCAACACCACGAAATCCAAAGCCGCCTTTCACAAGGAAACGCGCGGGCTGAGCTGGTTCAAGCCCGAAGCCTCGGGCGCGCTGGCAAAGTCATACGAGCTGATCTGGTTGCTTGAAGAGAATGGCTATGTCATCGAAACCCTGCGTACGCAGCGCGTGGGATACATCGTATATGAAGATGACCACCAGATCGTGGCCGAGCCCTTTGCGGATACGCCGATGTAGCTGACGGACACGCGGGCGATATCACATCAGGACAGAAGCGGCTTGCCGTTCTTCTTGTGGCGTTCGAGCAGTGTGCGCACCTGTCTGCCCTTCGGCGGCGTCGGGCGAGCCAGTTGCGGGGCATAGTCGTCCGAGGTGATCTGGGGGAACAGGGTTCTGATTTCGGCCGCTGCCGCCTTCCCCACCCCTTTCAGGGCTTCTGCGCCGGTAAACAGGCTTTCCGACGGTGCGCCCTCGGCAAAGACAACCTCGTGCCGGTCGAACAGCATGTGGAAATAGGTGACGGTTTGCGCATCCTCTTCGACCGTGACGCCTTGCATCCCGACTAGCTTGTGCGCGGGCACCAGAACCTCGGACCGGGCGAACATACGCGCGGCGATGGGCGAGCGCACAAGCATCCGGTGCTGCGGCGAGACCAGCAAGTCGCGCCGGGGCAAGCCCTGCCCCAGCGCCCCTTGGGCAAAGCGGATTGGGTACAGTTTGGGTTTGAGCGTCAGATCAATGCTGTCCAGCGTCCGCGACCCGATCCAGCGGATCACCTGCGGGCCATTGTCCAGCGTATCGACAACATCCCCGACGCCGAGCGTTTCGATCCGGCGTGGTCCGTCGGGCGTCTGGATGCGGGTTCCGGCGACAAAACAGGGCACTATGGTATCGATATCGATGCTTGGGCCGTTGTCGATGATCGCCGTAATCTCAAGCGGGGTATCAAGCGGCGGAATGTTTCCGCCTATAAAGGCCAGGAAATATCCGTCTTCGGCATCTACCCCGATCGAGTCTCCGTCGCCGTTGAGGTCATAGTCAAAAAGCGCGATCTGATAGGTGTTGGTGCCATCAGTAACGGTGACCGTGAAGTCCCAAAAGATAACATCGCCGTCCAGATTTTGCGTCAGGTCGTTACCGATTTCATTGGAAATACTGTCGCCTGCGAACACCGTGTCATCCGCACCTTCGTCGATAGAGATCTGGCTGTATTCCGAAATCTCGAAGACAGAGCCCACAACCGTGGTCGAAGCACCCGCATCCGTCAGGGTGGTGTCGGTGCGCAATGCGCCAAAGATCGTTGTCGGCATCGGGTCTCCACCAGCCTCAGCAAAGGGCCTTTACCTTCGGTCATCGTTAGAGAATTGATAGAAAATCCTGCGGGAATCGGTCAACAGCCACCAATATGTGTGCGCATAAATGTGACCATGATACACTCAAATCGTCGCAACCTGCTAAACGTGCAGGGATTTTCACCACGGACAGTCAGGTGTTGGATAGTCTGAAACACAAGCCGCGCGGCCAAAACGGCTGCGCGCGGGTCAGGATCGGCTTGCCATTGCGCGCAATCCGGGCCATCCCCCGCGCATGATTTATGACACGATCATCCTTGGTGCCGGAGCCGCCGGCATGATGTGCGCGGCGCATTGCGGCGGGCGTGTTCTGGTGATCGATCACGCCAAGGCCGCGGGTGAGAAAATCCGCATCTCGGGCGGGGGGCGGTGCAATTTCACCAATATGTATGCAGGGCCTGCCAATTTCCTGTCGCAGAACCCGCATTTCTGCAAATCGGCTTTGGCGCGGTACACGCAGTGGGATTTCATCGATCTGGTCACGCGTCACGGCATCGCGTGGCATGAAAAGACACTGGGGCAATTGTTCTGCGACGGGTCGTCCAAGCAGATCATCGCGATGCTGCTGGCCGAGATGGACCGCGCCGGGGCCGCGCTGTGGGTGCGGACCGAGGTGAAGGATTTGCGCAAGACCGAGGGTGGCTTTGCGCTGACAGTCGAACGCGAGGGGCAGCGTCACAGTCTGACCTGCACCAATCTGGTGCTGGCGACGGGCGGCAAGTCGATCCCGAAAATGGGCGCGACCGGGCTGGCCTATGACATTGCGCGGCAGTTCGGGCTGGGCGTAACCGAGACCCGCGCGGCGCTGGTGCCGTTTACCTTTTCCGATGGTCGGTTCAAGGATTTGTCGGGTGTGTCCCTGCCCGCCCGGTTGTCGAACGAACGCACTGCATTTGACGAGGCGCTGTTGTTCACTCATCGCGGCCTCAGCGGACCTTCGGTGTTGCAGCTGTCCTCGTATTGGCGCGAGGGTGAGGCGATTTTGGTCAACCTGATCCCAGACGTGCCCCTGTACGATCTGCTGCGCGATCAGCGGCAGGCCGGGGGCCGCAAGGCGTTGACGACCGAGTTGGCGCGGCATCTTCCGGCGCGGCTGGTCGAGTATCTGGGTCAGCTTCTGCCGCTATCGGGCAATCTGGCCGATCAGTCGGATGCGGCACTGTCCGAACTGATCCATACCCTGTCGCACTGGCAGCTGACCCCGTCTGGCACCGAAGGCTATCGCACCGCCGAGGTTACTCTGGGCGGGATCGATACCGACGGGTTGTCGTCAAAATCGATGGAGGCCGGGGCAGTGCCCGGCCTCTATGTGATCGGCGAAGCGGTGGATGTCACCGGCTGGCTGGGGGGCTATAACTTCCAGTGGGCGTGGTCGTCAGGCCATGCCGCCGGAACAGCAATCGGCAGCAAAGCTTAACCTAAGCTGTTGTTTGCGCGGCTTTAGCCGACGACGTTATAGCCACGATTGCGCATACAGTTGCGCACGATGACTTCCTTGTTCTGGTTCTTGTTGATCACGTCAGCGCCAGCGCCGACCAGCGCACCGGCAACGGCTGCGCGGCCCAGATTGTCGCTGCTGTCCTGTACGATCCCGGTGACGGCTGCCGCACCTGCGGCACCAATCGCGGCGTTGCCTGCGGTCGAGCCATCAACGCTGGCTTGTGATGCGGCAAGCTGCTGACACTGCAGCAGGTCGTTGTTGTAGTTGGGGCCGACGGGGCCGTCGATCACGGGCTGATAATTGGCACCGGTGTTGGTGCAGGCGCCCGCAACAAGCAGGGCGGGCAGGATCAGGGCAAACTTACGGTATGGCATATTCATGACCTCGTAGTGAAATTTCCGGCAGGCAAAACCAAATGCAATGGCGCGTCAAGCTGATAGGGTGCAAGCTTTGCCGAACCGGCGGTCCTTTGCAAGCTTGCGCCTGTCACAGTCGCTTTTGCACCTCGGCCACGAAATCGTCGCCGCGCTGTTCGAAATTGTCATATTGATCAAAGCTAGCCGCTGCCGGGGCGAGCAGGACGGTATCGTGTTGCTCGGCCTCGGCCATCGCCTTTTCAACGGCCTGCGCCATGGTTGTGCAGACCTCGGTGTCCACATTCAGTTCCTGTTCAAGTTTCATCGCAAAGTTCACGGCATCCCGTCCGATCACATAGGCTTTTTTTACGTGATCAGCGGGATCTTTGAGCGCGGCAATACCCCCTTCTTTTTCAAGCCCGCCGCAAATCCAGCGGATCAGGCGGAACGCCTCCAGAGCCTTGGCGGCGCTGTCAATATTGGTGGCCTTGGAATCATTCACATAAGTCACGCCATTCGCTTCGGCGATGATCTGACTGCGGTGTGGCAGGCCGGGGAACGAGTGCAGGGCCTCCTCGATCAGTTTTGGTGCAAGGCCCAGCGCGCGGCAGGCGGCATAGGCGGAACAGGCGTTCTGGTGGTTGTGCTCACCCGGCAACCCTTTGATCCCGCGCAGGTCGATGGACCCCGCTTGCCGCCCCTTGCGGTATTCGGACAGGAACCCTTTGCGGGCAAAGACCTGCCAGCCCGGCCCGGTCAGTTTGCGCGCGACCGAAATGCGGATCACCCGGTCATCTGCGGGGCCTTCGGCCAGTTGGCCTGCCAGAAAGGCACCTTCGACCTCGTCAATGCCGATGATGGCGCGGTCCGGGCCGCCTTCGGCAAAGAGGCGGCGTTTGGCGGCGAAATAGCCACCCATGCCGCCATGCCGGTCCAGATGGTCGGGCGAGAGGTTGGTAAAAACCGCGATATCCGGCGTCAACGCCCGGGCCAGTTCAGTCTGATAGCTGCTGAGTTCAAGAACGACCACCGAGCCATCGCCGCCGGGGTCAATATCCAGCACGCCGCGCCCGATATTCCCGGCCAGTTGCGAGTCGCGTCCGGCTGCGGTCAGGATATGGTGGATCAGCGCCGCGGTGGTGGACTTGCCGTTCGAGCCTGTCACGGCAATGACGCGGGGCGGCGTTTCGAACCGGGTCCAGTCCTGATCGGCAAAGCTGCGGAAGAACAGGCCGATATCGTTGTCGACCGGCACGCCCGCCTTAAGCGCTGCAGCCACAACCGGGTTCGGATCGGGGTAGAGATGCGGGATGCCGGGGGACACGATCAGGGTCGCGATCCCGTCGAACGCACCGTGACGTTTGAGGTCGGCGCAGGTGAACCCTTCGGCCTCGGCAGCCTCGCGCGCGGCGGGGTTGTCATCCCAGCAGACCGGGTCTGCCCCACCTGCCCGCAGCGCCCGTGCGGTGGCCAGCCCGGACCGCCCCAGCCCCAGAACCGCAATCTTCTGCCCTGAAAACCCTTTGACCGGGATCATGTGTTGTCCTCAAATTTTTGCAATGCTACGAGCTCTAATCGCTAGCGGTTCGTATCAGGATTGGCCAGACAATCACCTCAGCCCAACGTATCCTTTGAACGAGCGGTCATCAATCCATCGAGATTATTCTGTATCCTTTTGATACTGGGATGATCTTCCCTTAGCTGACCTCGGAGTATTGCCAGCGCTTCGCGAAGCAATTCCTCGGCTTCATCATATTTCTCCTGCGCTTCTAACACACCTGCCAGGCAGTCAAGATCGTCGGCATAGTCCGGATGCGTCGTACCGATCGTATCGCTGTGAATCTTCAAGACCCTGCGATAAAGTTCCTCAGCATCACTGACTTGCCCACTCACCCACCTAACATCAGCGAGATTAGCAAGGCTGATCGCATATTCTGAATGACTAGTGCCAATAGTTGCCTCTTCAATCTCCAGCGCCTTGCGAATAAAACTCTCAGCTTCTTGTTGACGCCCTAGCCGATTCAACACAACAGCGATTCCGTTGAGGCATAGGCCATAGTCCAGATCAGTTGTGCCGACCGTTTCTTCGAGAATCTTTAAAGATTCACGATAAACACCTTCAGCTAACTCGTGCTGTCCAAGGAGGCGCAAACAATTGGCGTGCTGTCCAAGTGCATGGGCATAGTTAGTCGACTTTTCTCCTGTACGTAACAAAGCTAGCGGGACGCTTCTCTTGGCAGCCACCTCGGCAAGCAGGTAACGCCCATCCGTGACCAGTGCTCTTGCCAAGGCATTTAACTCAACGTCCGACATTCCCTCCCATTTCAGCGCCTCAATAGGATCGCCTCGGGCTATGTCTTGTGCTCTGGTATCTGCAAGGTCCCGCATATCCGCCAGACGTTTATTCTGCGGATCAGCCGCAAGGCCGATTTGCGCAAACCGCTGCGCGTCTTTGATTGCGAGCGGATCAGTTTCGCTATCTAATATGCGCTGCTCAGTGAGTATTTCTGCGGCGCGTCCAAAGGCTTCAGATTGTCGTTCGGTGAAGCGGGTCGCAAGCGTATCCAGTTCCGCGTATTTCCCCGCCCCGGCAAGCTCATCCGCCTGATCCAGAAATCGCTCGGGATCGACAAATATCAGTCTTGCGTCGGCCTGAGCAAGGCGTTTTCTCAGATCATCCCTCTCTTGTTGGGTTGTATAAAGCTCGCCCTTTACGATTTTCTCTTTACGAAGAAATCCAACAGCGGCCAATGCTGCGATAACCGCGGCGACAGCGCTGACCACTGAAACCCAAAATTGAGCCTGTTCCCACATATCCGAATACCTTCCATTTCCGTCACCTTAGCCAATGACGGCCTGTTTGGAAGATCGGATCAGTATGCTAACCATCAAGAAATACGGGAATAACTAGGCTTCACCGGACTTTCAGCGTTGCCAGACCGATCATCGCCAGGATCAAAGAGATGATCCAGAACCGGATCACGATGGTGGGTTCGGCCCAGCCTTTTTTCTCATAATGGTGATGGATCGGGGCCATCAGGAACACGCGTTTGCCGGTGCGTTTGAAGTAGAGCACCTGAATGATCACGCTCAGTGCTTCGACCACGAACAGACCGCCGACAACGGCCAGAACCAGTTCGTGCTTGGTGGCCACGGCGATGGCCCCCAACGCGCCGCCCAAGGCTAACGATCCGGTATCGCCCATGAATACGGCCGCCGGAGGGGCATTGTACCACAGGAACCCGAGCCCGCCGCCGAAGAGGGCTGCGGTGAAGATCAGAATCTCTCCGGTGCCCGGCACGTAATGCACGTCGAGATATTCGGTAAAGTCGACCCGTCCGACCGCGTAGGCAATGATGCCCAGCGTTGTGGCAGCGATCATGGCGGGCATGATGGCCAGACCGTCCAGACCGTCGGTCAGGTTGACCGCATTCGCCGAGCCCACGATGACCACGATGGCAAACGGAATGTAGAACAGACCAAGATTGATCAGCGTGTCCTTGAACACCGGCAGCGCCAGTTGGTTTTGCAGATCAGCCGGGTGATGCAGCGTTGCCCAGAGCGCGGCCAGAACCGCGATCAGCACGCCCAAGGCCAGCCGCATCTTGCTGGAGACGCCTTTGGTGTTTTGTTTCGAGACCTTGGCGTAATCGTCGGCAAAGCCGATGGCGGCGTAGGCCAGCGTTACAAACAGGACCATCCAGACAAACGGATTGTCCCAACGCGCCCAGATCAGGGTTGATGTTACCAGCGCGCCGACGATCAGCAGCCCGCCCATGGTGGGGGTTCCGGCCTTGTTCAGATGCCCCTCGGGGCCATCATCGCGGATCGGTTGGCCCTTGCCCTGCTTGCGGCGCAGCACGTTGATCAGGGGTTTCCCGAAGATGAACCCAAAGACCAGCGCCGTCAGAAACGCGCCGCCCGCGCGGAACGTGATATAGCGGAAGAGGTTGAAAAAGTCCCCTCCATCCGACAGCGCGGTCAACCAATACAGCATACCAAAACCTCTCTCACACAGAGGGTACGCGGCGTGCGCCCCTCAATCAGGCGCGCCCCCTTGCCCCATTTCTCGCAGGCCGTCAACAATGGTCGCCAGCGCCATGCTGAGCGATCCCTTGGCCAGAACCGCGTCTCCACCCTGGATCAGGTCCGGCAGATGGGCCGCCATTTCGGCGCTTGTCTCGAACCACAGCCCGCGTTTGTCTTGCGGCAACGCCTCATGCAGCGCCTGCATCAGGGGGCCGATGCAATGCACCTGATCAACGCGCGCCATCGCGGTGACATCGGCCATTGCAGCGTGCATCGAACGCTCCTGCGCGCCCAGTTCCTTCATATCGCCCAGAAAGGCGATGCGGCGCGTGGCTTGCGCGGCCGCCAGCACATCCAGCGCCGCCTCCATCGAGGTTGGGTTGGCGTTATAGCTGTCATCCAGCAGCTCGATCCTGCCGCCGTTTGTCAGGTCAATCACCTCGCGCACGCCGCGCCCTTTGACCGGAGACCAGCGGCCCAGCCCCTTGATGGCCGCGTCCATGTCGACGCCCATCGCTGCGCAAGCCGCCAAGGCGCCAAGGGCGTTCATGGCGAAATGGGTTCCTGCCGAGTTGACGTCGAAAGCCGCGGGTTGGCCGGCGATGATGGCCTGCGCGCGGACCGCGTTGGCCTGCGGTTCCACATCGGTCAGTACGTAATCCGTGGCATTCCGGCCAAAATCCACAATCCGCGCACCGTTCTGCGTCGCGCATTGGCGCAGGATGTCGGCATGGTCGATATCGGCGTTCACAATGGCAGTGCCGCCCTCGGTCAAACCGTCGAAAATCGCGCCTTTCTCGGCGGCGATTCCGGCGACCGTGTCAAACGCCTCAAGGTGAACCGCCGCGACGGTTGTGACCAGCGCCACATGTGGGCGGGTCTGACGGGCGAGCGGGGCGATCTCTCCGGGGTGGTTCATGCCGATCTCGATCACCGCAAATTCGGTATCGCGCGGCATTCGGGCCAGCGTCAGGGGGACGCCCCAGTGGTTGTTGTAGCTGGCAACGCTGGCATGGGTCTTGCCTTGGGTTTCCAGAATCGTTGCCAACATTTCCTTGGTCGAGGTCTTGCCGACGCTGCCGGTCACGCCAACTACCTGCGCCGATGCGCGTGCGCGGGCGGCCTGTCCCAGCGCTTCGAGCGCGGTCTGAACGTCGTCCACGATCAAAAGCGGTGCAGTGTCGTCGACGCCATCCGGGATATGCGACACCAACGCGGCCCCTGCCCCTATTTCCAATGCCTGAGCGACGAATTCATGCCCGTCGCGCGCAGCTTTGAGCGCCACGAAAAGGTCGCCGGGCTGCAAGGTGCGGGTGTCGATGGACACGCCGTTGGCCTGCCATTCGGTGGTTGCGCGCCCGCCGGTAGCCGCTGCGGCCTCGGATGCAGTCCAGAGGGTCATGCGACCCTCCCATCCAGCGCGGCGACGCTGATGCTGGCTTGTTCGGCGTCGTCGAAGGGCAGAACCTGATCGCCGACGATCTGGCCGGTTTCGTGCCCTTTGCCCGCGATTAACAGCGCGTCGCCGGGTTGCAGGGCGTCGATGCCGCGCAGGATGGCCTCGGCCCGGTCGCCCACTTCGGTGGCGTCCGGCGCGCCCAGCATGACGGCGGCGCGGATGGTGGCAGGGTCTTCGCTGCGGGGGTTGTCATCGGTGACGAACACCACATCCGCGTTGTCAGCGGCGGCCTGCCCCATCAACGGGCGCTTGGTGGCATCGCGGTCCCCACCAGCGCCAACGATGGCGATCAGGTGACCCATGACATGCGGGCGCATCGCTTTCAGCGCGGTGGAAACCGCATCCGGCGTATGGGCGTAATCGACAAAGACCGTCGCGCCGTTTTCCCGGGTGGCCGCCAGTTGCATCCGTCCGCGTACGGTTGTCAGATGCGGCAGGGTCTCGAACACCCGGTCGGCATCTTCGCCAGCGGCTATGACCAGACCGCAGGCCAGCAGGATGTTTTCAGCCTGAAATCCGCCAATCAGGTTCAGGCGGGTTTGATAGGTTTTGCCTTGGTATGAGAAGCGCAGATCCTGCCCCATCGCATCAAAGCGTTGATTCAAAAGGCAAAGGTCTGCGCCCTTGGCCCCGACGGTCAGAACGGATTGGCCCCGCGCCATGGCAATGTCCTGCACCTGCGCGCCCTTGGGGTCGCTGAGGTTGATCACCGCCGTTCCGTCCTGCGGCAGCACCCGGTCAAACAGCCCGGCCTTGGCGTTGAAATACGCCTCGAACGTTTCGTGATAGTCCAGATGGTCCTGCGTGAAGTTCGAGAACCCGGCGGCTGTCAGGTGAACACCGTCAAGACGGCGCTGTTCGAGGCCATGGGACGAAGCCTCCATCGCGGCATGGGTCACGCCATTTTCGGCAGCCTCGGCCAGAGCGCGATGCAGGGTGATCGGTTCCGGTGTGGTGTGGGCCAGCGGTGCGGTCCATGCGCCTTCGACGCCGGTGGTGCCAAGGTTGATGGCGGCGAGGCCAAGTTCGGACCAGATCTGGCGCACGAATGTCGCAATGGATGTTTTGCCGTTGGTACCGGTGACGGCGACGATGGTCTGCGGCTGCGCCCCGAACCAAAGCGCGGCAGCCCCGGCCAGCGCCTGACGCGGGTCTTCGGTCACGATCAGGGCGGCGTCGGATCCAGACAGTTCTTTGGCCGCAATCTCGGCCCCTTCGGCGTCGGTCAGAATCGCGGCGGCCCCCATGCGCAGGGCGAACTGAATGAACTCACCCCCATGAACGCGGGTTCCGGGCAGGGCTGCAAACAGATAGCCATCCTTGACCTCGCGGCTGTCAACCGCCAGCCCCGAGATATCGGGATTCGCGCCACCGCGCGCTGTCAGGGCCAGTTGGCTGAGTTTCTTTGTCCTTGCGCCCATGACCCACCTCTGTTGGACAGCCTAATTTGAGGTCAGCGTTATAGCAGCGCCCGCCTCAGGCTCAAGCCGGGGTCTGAGGCCCAAAAGCGGGGCGACCCGGCCGATCAGTTCGGCGGCCACCGGAACGGCGGTCCAGCCTGCGGTGCGGCGCTTTTCGCCGTACGCGACGATCGAAGGTTCATCCAGCGTAACGATCATCACGTATTTCGGATCATAGGCCGGAAAGATGGTGGCAAAGGTGGCGATGACCTTGTCGTCATAGTACCCGCCGCGCGGCTTGGGCTTGTCGGCGGTGCCGGTCTTGCCTGCCACGTCATAGCCTTTGACATCGCCAAAGCTGGCCGTGCCATCCGTGACCACCTTGCGCAGCATTCTCTGCGCCTGAGTCGCAGCGCTTTGCGACAAGACGCGGGGGCCGTATTGCGGGCCGTTTCTGCGCAGGATCGTGGGGCTGACATAGTGCCCGCCATTGGCAATCGCCGCATAGCCGGCGGCCAGATGCATCGGGCTGGTCGACAGACCGTGGCCGTACGAGATGGTCACCGTGCTAAGCTCGCCCCATTTCTTGGGCTTGAGCGGCGCGCCACCTGCGGCTTCGACAATCTCGAACGGGGTGGGTTCGAACATGCCCAGCGTTTGCAGGAAATCCTGCTGACGCCGCGCGCCGATTTGCAGCGCCAGCCGTCCGGTGCCCCGGTTCGAGCTGTGGACGATCACATCCGCAACGCTGATTTTGCCGTAATTCTTGCCGTTGAATTCGCCAATCGGGAAGCGACCGATTTTCATCGGGCCGGATGTGTCGATGATCGTGTTCGAGTTGACCAGACCAAGCTGAACGGCCTGCGCGGCGGTGAAGATCTTGAAAACCGAACCCAGCTCGTAAACACCCTGCACATAGCGGTTGAACAGGGGGCTGTCCGACGGGTCGAACCCCGAGGTCGGCGGACGCGGGCGGTCGTTCGGGTCGAAGGATGGCAGGGACGCCGCCGAGATCACCTCGCCCGTGTGGGCATTCATCAAAACCGCCGAGGCACCCTTGGCGTTCATGATCTTCATGCCGCCGTAAAGCACTTGCTCAACAGCGGCCTGAATGGTCAGGTCCAGCGACAGTTGCAGCGGCTTGTTGCCATTGGCGGGGTCGCGCAGATAGGCGTCGAACTGTTTTTCGACACCGGCTACACCGATCACTTCGGCCGCGCTGACGCCTTCGCGGCCAAAGCCGGAACCGCCCAGAATATGCGCGGCCAGCTTGCCGTTGGGATAAAGCCGCATCTCACGCGGGCCGAACAGGATGCCGGGATCTCCGATGTCGTGCACGGCCTGTTTCTGTTCGGGCGAGATGCGTTTCTTGATCCACAGGAACTTGCGGTTGCCGGTGAAATCCTTGACCAGACGATCCTTGTCCAGATCGGGGAAGATGGCGACCAGCGAGTCCGCCGCCGCAACGGGATCGATCATCAATGGCGGCTGGGCGTAGACCGAATAGGTATCGAGATTGGTGGCCAGAATGCGCCCTTCGCGATCCACGATATTGGCGCGTTGCATGGCGATGGCGGCACCGGGTGCGCTGGCCAGCGGTTCCTGCGCCTCGGACGTGGCGAGCATCCCCATGCGGGCGCCGACCACCGAAAAGGCGCAGAAGAAGAACAGGCCCAGCACCAGCAGCCGGCCCTCGGCACGGGCGCGCGCGCGGTCTTTCATATCCTCGTGGCGTTGGCGGATATTCTCGCGTTCGATCACCTTGGGGTTTTCGCCCTTGGCACGGGCATCCAGAACGCGGGCAAGAGGGCGGAGCGGCGTGCGGGTCATGGGAACTGCACCTCGCCCAGCGCCTGCACATCAGTGATGGCCTGCAATTCTTCGGGGTCAACAATCGGCAGGTCCGGGTCTTCGCCATAGGCGATCAGGTCGGCGCGCCCGAACTGTTCGGCGCGCAGCGGCAAAAGGCCGAGGCGTTCAAAGTTCAGATCCGCCAGTTCGCGCAATCGGTCGGGGCGGTTCAGATAGGCCCATTCGGCGTTCAAAACCGCCAGCCGCGCCTGTGCGGCACCTATCTGCCCCTGCAGAACCTGCGTTTCCTTCAGCACCTGCTGGGTGCGGTAGTTTTCCTGATAGGCCCACAGCGCCAGCCCAAAGACGGAAAGGGCCGTCAACACATACAGAATACTCTTCATTTTCCCCGTCCCCCCAGTTGCGGCATCCCGATGGCGCGGGCCTCAATTTCCCCCGCCGGAGCCTCAGTTCGTACTGCAACGCGCAGCTTGGCCGAGCGCGCGCGCGGGTTTTCCTGTAATTCCTGTTCGTCCGGACCCACGGCCTTGCGGGTTTTCAGCGTGAATTGCGGCTGGTCTTGTTCGATCTCGGGCGCATAGCGGTTGGCCCGGCCCGTCTTGCCCGCGCGTGACTGGAAGAACCGTTTGACCATCCGGTCCTCGATAGAATGGAAAGTGACCACAGCCAGTTGCCCACCGGGTTTCAGCGCACGTTCGGCGGCCATAAGCCCCTGAAACAGCTCTTCATATTCCGCATTCACCGCGATCCGCAGACCCTGAAAGCTGCGCGTTGCCGGGTGCGATTGACCCGGTTTCGGGCGCGGCAGGCAGGATTCGATGATTTCCGTCAGACGCAGAGTCGTGGTGATCGGTTCCTCGGCCCGTGCCTTGACGATGGCTTTGGCGATGCGGCGGCTGGCGCGTTCCTCGCCGAAATGGAACAGGATATCGGCCAATTGCGCCTCGGTCGCTGTATTGACCAGATCGGCGGCGCTTTCGCCCTGCTGGCTCATGCGCATATCCAGCGGGCCATCCTTCATGAAGGAAAAGCCGCGTTCGGCCTGATCCAGCTGCATCGACGAAACGCCAAGGTCCAGCACAACGCCGTCGAGATCGCTGGCATATTCGTCCAATCGCGAAAATACGCCCGGCTGCATCACCAGCCGGTCTCCATAGTCCCCAGCCCAATCAGCGGCCATCTCAAACGCCAGTGGGTCGCGATCAACGCCGATAACCTTGTCAGCACCGGCCCCAAGCAAGCCGCGCGTATAGCCACCGGCCCCAAAGGTTCCATCCAGCCAGACACCGGAAACAGGAGCAACAGCCGCCAGCAGCGGGCGCAGAAGAACAGGAATGTGGGGATCGGATGAGGTCTGAGCGCCGGCCATGCCGTCACCCATCCCCGATGCCGTCGAGATACTGCAGCGGATCGAAGTCCTCGGGCAGATCGTCCAGCCATTCCTCGGTCGTGGCCAGTTCGTCGGCCTCGTAAGTCTCGGGTTTCCAGATCTGGAAGGTATCACCGGCGGCGATAAAGAACGCCTCATTCTCAAGGTCGATCTTGTTGCGCAGCTTGGCGGGCAGCACAAGACGGCCCGTCTCATCTACGTTGGTCGGGAAGGACTGACCGTGGAACAAGCGCTGCAGCATCCGGCGCTGCATCGAGCCACGCGGCAGGGCATCGATCTTGGCATCGACCTCGTCGATTGCCTCCATCGTATAGCATTCAAGATATTTCCGGCGGTGGTCGCCATAGACAATCACCAGTTCTGGATTGTCACCGGGCTGCCAGTTGGGATCGGACGCTTCAAGCACACGGCGAAACGAGGCCGGGATCGATACCCTGCCCTTCGTGTCCACCTTATGGTGGCTTTCACCTCTGAACCTGCGCGCCAAGACGACTGTCCCTTTCGCTTGCGCCCCACCTGAATTTCACGTTCCCCCCGGATGAAAAACGGCGGGTTGATCTGCTGCCACTGATCAACCCGCCGCATTGGCCCGCTGAGCGGGATGTCCAGCTGCGCGCGCCACCTGGGGGGATGTCTGCTCGCCCGCGCGCCGGATCTGTTGAGTGATGAAAGCGAGATGCCTGTATGAAACCTGTTTTTGTATTTCTGGTTCGGGGTCGTTTGGCGCCCCTTAACTGTCCTCGCCCTCATCGGGTATCTAAGGGATGCCATGGGAAATCATGGAAATCAACAGAAATTTTGCTCTGAGGGCTCGACGATACCGGGTGAATTGAGCCTATCACTCTCCCTTTTAGGGGTGAACACACCATAATTTGGGATAGAGATTCATCTATGCACCATATATGCGCGAAATGTAGCTGAAAAATATTTCCCACGATTTCCCAAGATTTCTTACAAACTCGCCGAGTTTCCAGAAAGACATTGCAAAAATCCAAACGCATAACACGAATCGTACGCCGGAAACGCCCCGATCCCATGCGCGCCCCATGTTTTCCCACAGAGCCACCTGGTCGCCCGGGCAGGGCCATGGCTTCGCCCGAACCGACTCTGCCGAAGTCAGCAGAACCTGCCCAAATATTCGCCATTCGCGCCCAACGGACAGGCACCCGCCCCGCCACCCCTGGACCAGAAAAACCCGGGCGCACGAGTGAAAACCTATATTTTCAAGGTGGTTTTTCCGGGGATTGCCGGATCACGCACAATCCATGCATTTGCTGCATAGCAGCATTGATCACGCCAGCTATTGTGCAATCGCAGCATCTGCCTATTTTCATTCTCAAGCAAGCGCCGGACGATGCCGGTCGCAGCAAGACAACGGATGATGAAAATGGCTATCGCAAGCACCAACGCCACACTGAAACAGGCCCCCGCATTCGGGTTCGCCGCGCTGATCGAAGCCGCAAAGACCCGGTTCGTGCGCTACCGCCTGTACCGCCAGACCGTCAGCGAACTGTCGGCGCTGTCCGACCGCGAATTGGCCGACCTGGGCCTGCATCGCTCGATGATCCGCCGACTGGCCATGCAGGCCGCCGAAGAGCATCTCGCGCAGTAAGCGCGACACGATACACCGAGATCAGGTCCGTCCTCCTCCCTTTCGGACCTGTATTTCAGCGGCAACGTCTCTCCTCCTCCCTGACGTTGCCGCACCTTATACCGGCCCTGACTGCCGGAACCTGACACATCGGGGCCTCCTCCTCCCTGCCCTGATGTTGAAAGTGCGCGGCGACGTCCTTCCTCCTCCCTGACGTCGCCGCGTCTTCCTCATACCGGGATCAGACCCGGGTTCGGATACATCGGGGCCTTCCTCCTCCCTGCCCTGATGTAGAAAAGAACGGCGGTTCCCCTTCCTCCTCCCTGGGAACCGCCGTTTTTGTTTTTGCTGACAAACAGAGTAAGCTCGGCGCAGTTACGATTGTTCAGGAGCGTACAATGGCCGCCTATTTCATCGCCCAGATTTCGATTCATGACCTGGACGGGTATCAGGGATACCTGGAAGGCTTCATGCCGATCTTTGACCGACACGGCGGGCGTCTGCTGACCGTTTCGTCAAAACCTGTCGAGGTGATCGAAGGTAGTTGGGCCGAAGAAGGGATTGTGCTGATGGAATTTCCGGACATGGCCGCAGCCCGGGCTTGGAAAGACGATCCGGACTATATTGAACTGGCCAAGATCAGGCGCAGGACAGCAACAGCAAATCTGGTGCTGGTCGAAGGGCTGTAGAGGTCAAAACGGCACGTCGTCCTTGGCCGTCAGAAACTGCGCGACCACTTTCTTAACCCCGGCCTTGTCGAAATCGACCTCGACCTTGTCGCCCTCGATCCCCGTCACCGCCCCATAGCCGAATTTCTGGTGAAACACCCGTTCGCCCAGCGTGAAACTGGCCACGGCGGTGGCGTCGATCACCGTATTGCGGCTTTCGCGAGGCTGAGACATTCCGTACTGCCCCTGCCGCGCCTGCATCCGCTTCCAGCCGGGCGAGTTATAGACATTCGCCTCGGCCGCGCGGGTTTCGATGCCCGCTGAAGTCTGCCCGCCACCATAAAGCCCCGGAGGCGTCAGGACCTCCACATGATCCTCGGGCAATTCGTCGATGAACCGCGAGGGCATGGAATTCTGCCATTGCCCGAACACACGCCGGTTGGCGGCAAAAGAAATGGTACACACCTCTTCCGCGCGGGTGATGCCCACATAAGCCAGCCGCCGTTCCTCTTCCAAACCTTTGAGCCCCTGCTCGTCCATGGACCGCTGTGAGGGGAACAAGCCATCCTCCCATCCCGGCAGGAACACGGCGGGAAACTCCAGCCCCTTGGCCGCGTGCAGGGTCATGATCGAGACCTTGGCCCCGTCGCCGTCCTGCTCATTGTCCATCACGAGGCTGACATGTTCCAAGAACCCCTGCAGGTTCTCGAAATTGTCCAGCTGGTTGACCAGTTCCTTGAGGTTCTCCAGCCGCCCCGGTGCCTCGGGTGTCTTTTCATTCTGCCAATGGGCGGTATAGCCAGATTCGTCCAACACGATCTGCGCCAGCTCGATATGCGTATGCTCGGGCGCGCCATAGCGGATCGGCGAGACGCCATCATCAATGACCGTGTCATCATCGACTTCGATCCGAGGCCCGCGCGTCATCGCATTCCACCGCGCCAGCCCGTCGATCAATTCGCGCAGCGCCTTGGCCCCTTTGCCTTTGATCAGAGCATTGTCGACCGCGATCCGCGCCCCTTCGACCAGAGACACCCCGTTTTCCCGCGCCACCACCTGAATCGTCTGCTGCGCCTTGTCGCCAAGGCCGCGTTTAGGCGTGTTAACGATCCGCTCGAACGCCAGGTCATCCTCGGGGCTGACCACCAGCCGGAAATAGGCCATGGCATCGCGAATCTCCATCCGTTCATAGAACCGAGGGCCACCGATCACCTTGTAAGGCAGACCGATGGTCAGAAACCGATCCTCAAACGCCCGCATCTGGTGCGAGGCGCGGACGAGAATCGCCATCTCATCAAGGTTCATCGGTCGCACACCGCGCGTGCCGCCTTGCATCGCGTCGATTTCCTCGCCGATCCAACGCGCCTCTTCCTCGCCGTCCCAATGGCCGATCAGACGAACCTTTTCGCCTTCTTCGCGGTCGGTCCAAAGCTCTTTGCCCAAGCGACTTTCATTGCCGCGAATGACATTCGACGCAGCCGCGAGAATGTGGGGAGTCGAGCGGTAGTTTTGTTCCAACCGGACCACAAACGCTCCGGGAAAATCTTTTTCGAACCGCAGGATGTTACCCACCTCGGCCCCGCGCCAGCCATAAATCGACTGATCGTCATCGCCGACGCAACAGATGTTCTTGTGCCCTCCGGCCAGCAGGCGCAGCCAGAGATATTGGGCGACGTTGGTATCCTGATATTCGTCCACAAGGATGTAGCGGAACCAGCGCTGGTATTGTTCCAACACGTCCGGGTGGGTCTGGAAAATCGTGACCATGTGCAGCAGCAGGTCGCCGAAATCCACCGCGTTCAACTCGCGCAGGCGGGTCTGATACTGGGCGTAAAGCTCGATGCCCTTGTGGTTATAAGCCCCTGAATCCGCGGCGGGCACCTTGTCGGGCGTCAGGGCGCGGTTTTTCCAATCATCAATGATGCCGGCCAGCATCCGCGCGGGCCAGCGCTTGTCGTCGATATTGGCCGCTTGAGTCAGCTGTTTCAGCAGGCGCTTCTGGTCATCCGTATCCAGAATGGTGAAGTTCGACTTCAACCCCACCAGTTCCGCGTGACGGCGCAGCAGCTTGACGCAGATCGCGTGGAACGTGCCAAGCCAAGGCATCCCTTCGGCGGGTCTACCCAGCATCCGGCCCACACGCTCTTTCATCTCGCGCGCGGCTTTGTTGGTGAATGTCACCGCCAGAATCTCATTCTCGCGCACCCGATGGGTTCTGAGCAGATGCGTGATCCGCGCGGTCAGCGCCTTGGTCTTGCCCGTCCCGGCCCCGGCCAGCATCAGCACCGGGCCATCCAGCCGTTCGACCGCTTCGCGCTGCGCCGGGTTGAGGTCGTTCAGATATTCGGCAGACGCCGCAGGCATCGCCCGCGCCGACAGCGATGCGCCCTCGAAGGCGTCCGTTTCGTCAAAACTGCTCATGGGTCCAAACTACGCCGGATGCGCGCCGAGGGAAAGGGTTTGTTCACGCCTTGTTCACAAGGAATTTGCCACGTGATCCGTTCAATTCTAGATAATCATCCCGGCGCCATTAACCCTCTGTCAAACCTTGCCAAACATCCTGATCCCATTGCTGTGGGAGCGCGGGTTATGAAACAGAATGACATGGCGGGTCGGACCTCGGCCCTGAAAATTGCGGGCATCTCGGCGATGCTGATGATGCTGACGGCGCTGGCGGGTTGGGGGATTTACGCGATCCCGGCCCCGGTGGTCGACCGGATGCTGGAATCGGACCTGCGGCATCGCGCAGCACAGTTGAACCAACAGGTGGCAAGCCATCTGCACGATGTCGAGGCGACGTTCAAACACGGCATTCTGGATGATCATGATGAAGAGTTTCTGGAACTTTTACCCGAAACCTCGGACATCTACCGGTTCAAGCTGTTCGACAGTCAGGGCCGCGTGTTCTGGTCAACGCGCCCGGGGGATGTCGGGACAGTCAACTCCAAGCCCTATTTCACCGAAATCGTCGCCGCGGGTGGCTCGTACTACAAGCATGAGGAAAAGCCGGTCTCTGAAGTCAGCGGGCTCAATCACGAGGTGATGGCGGGATCAGGCAAGAAAACCTGTCACGTGGCCGAGATTTATACGCCGGTGATCAAGGACGGTCAGTTTCTGGGCGCGATCGAGTTCTATTCGGACATCACGCCGCAACGCGATCTGTTCATCACCCGCGTCCGCTGGTCGCTGGCGGTGCTGTGCGGTGTGTCACTGCTGGCGCTGACGGCAGTGATTCTGGTGATCTACCGGACGAATCGCAAACAGGTTCGCGATCTTCGGGGCCGCGCCGCGAAGGAACGCGCATTGATGGACGATCAGTTGCGTCTGGCGCGCGAGGTGCGGCTGTTGGGAGAGCTGAACGAATGGCTGCAATCCAGCCGCTCATTGGATGAGCTGTTCGACATGGTGTCGCGGTTCATGACCCATATCCTGCCAGAGGCCGAGGGCAGTGTTTATGTGTACTCGAACTCGCGTGATGTGCTGGATGGCTGCGCCAGCTGGAACGGCGGGTCGCACAAGGCGCATATCCACCCCGAAGGCTGTTGGGGCCTGCGGCGCGGGCGGACTTATGAATTCGGCGCGTCCGAGATCGATTTTGTCTGCGAACATGCGGAACCGCATGACGGGCGACCCTATTTCTGCTTTCCAATTCTGGCCCATGGCGAGACCGTCGGCCTGCTGCATCTGCGCGCCCATGAGGGCAGCGGTGAGGCGTTTCACGACAGCAAGAAACTGGCGCAGCTGTGCGCCGAACAGATCAGTATGGCGATTGCCAATGTGAGGATGCGCGATCAGTTGCATGACCAGTCGGTGCGCGATCCGCTGACCGGGCTGTTCAACCGCCGCCACATGACGGAAACGCTGCGCAAATCGATTGGCCGCAGCCAGCAGACGGGGGCTCCGCTGAGCCTGATCGCGGTGGACGTGGATCATTTCAAGAAGTTCAACGACACCCATGGGCATGATGCGGGCGACATGGTGCTGCGCGCCGTGGGAGCCGCCCTGGATCAGGGCTGTGACCGGGATGAGATCGCCTGCCGTATCGGCGGCGAGGAATTCATGCTGATCCTGCCCGACAACACGCCCGACGACGCCATGACGCGCGCCGAAAAGGTGCGGAAGGCGGTCGAGGCGATCTCGGTCCGGTACGGCGAGAAGTCGCTGCCGCGCATCACCATTTCGGTTGGGGTGGCGCATTATCCGACCCATGGCACTATGCCGCAGGATCTGATGCGCGCCGCCGATGATGCGCTGTATGTGGCCAAGGACAAGGGTCGCAATCAGGTTCAGACGGCCCGCGCGCCCCAGATCTCGGGCAATCTGGCCCAGACAGGCATCACGGCGGACACAGCGCATCCGCCCTCGACAGCGGCCTGACCGGCGTGTTTTGGGTTTCCGCCTGACGCGATCCGTGGCGCGCATGACGCAGGCGCGGCTGGACGCGCGCACCACGGGTGAAACCCGCAACGCTGTATCTTGCCGAATCGTCCGGCAGAGCAGATCAATCCTCATGGATTTGCACAGCACCTTTCCGGGGATCGAAGATCTGAAACGGCGTGCCCGACGCCGGGTGCCGCATTTCGTCTGGGAATACCTGGACAGCGGCACCGGATCGGAACAGACACTGCGGCGCAATCGGGTCGCGCTGGACCGGATCGGGTTCATGCCCTCGATCCTGCACGGCCCGCTGGAATTTGACCTGAGCACCCGGTTTCTGGGGCGGGAATATCCACTGCCCTTTGGCGTGGCGCCGATCGGCATGTCCGGACTGGTCTGGCCCGGTGCCGAAGGTATTCTGGCGCGCAGCGCCGCCACAGCGGGGATTCCCTATACGCTGTCGACCGTCGCCAGCCAGAGCCCCGAGGATATGGCACCGCATATCGGACCGGACGCCTGGTTCCAGTTGTATCCGCCGAAAGATCCGGGAATTCGCGCCGATATGCTGCATCGGATTCGGGACGCAGGATTTTCCACTCTGGTCCTGACGGCGGATGTGCCGGTTGCCTCGCGCCGCGAACGGCAGACGCGGTCGGGCCTGACGCATCCGCCCCGGCTGACGCCGCGCCTGCTGGCCCAGATCGCGCAGCGCCCGGCCTGGGCTTTGGGTATGGCGCGAAACGGGGTTCCGCATATGCGGACCCTGGACAAATATATCGACAATTCGCTGCAATTGCCTCCAACGGCGCATATCGGATACCTGCTCAGAACCTCTCCGGGCCTGGATTATGTCAAATGGCTGCGCGACAATTGGGAGGGGCCGTTTATCGTCAAGGGCGTTTTACGGGCCGAGGATGCCGAGCGGCTGAAAGGCGCGGGGATCGACGCGCTGTGGATTTCGAATCACGGCGGACGGCAATTCGATGGCGCGCCTGCCAGCATCGACGCCCTACCCGCCATCCGGGCCGCCACCGATCTGCCGCTTATCTTTGATAGTGGCGCCGAAGGTGGGCTGGATATTCTGCGCGCTCTGTCCAAGGGTGCGGATTTTGTCATGCTGGGGCGCGGATTCCTGTATGGTCTGGGCGCTTTGGGGTCCGCTGGCCCGGACCATGTCATCGATATTTTGCAGCAGGACATGATGGCAAATATGGGTCAAATCGGGGCGGCGCGACTCGATCTTCTGCCTGCTTCTGTCGCCGTGATTGATGCTGCGCCGCAGCGCATGTATTAAGATTGCGCTAACAGGCGGCGTTTGCGAGCGATAACATGCCGGTTCTACCCAGAACTACCGATGTATGTGGCCCTATTGTCCGCCTAAGCACAAGGCCACACCTATAAAGACCGGGACCTGAAATGACAGACTTCAAGAAAATCCTGATCGCCAATCGCGGCGAGATTGCCATCCGCGTGATGCGGGCAGCAAATGAGATGGGCAAACGC